>JBDTTY010000417.1:0-3070 GCA_040007975.1 Betaproteobacteria bacterium
GATATTGTTGCCACAATTCGGACTGCCGGACGCCGAGGTCGTACAGGTAGTCCCACGAATAAATGCCGGAATTGTGGCCGTCCGAGAACGTGGGCCGTATCGCGTAGTGCCCCACGGGCTCCACCTCGGAGATACCCACGGCAGCCTTGCCAGTCTGCAACGTTTCCTGGCCCGGCCCGTGACCGCGCACTTCGGCCGACGGCGAATACACGCGCAGGAATTCGTACGGCAGCCGGAATGAACTGCCGTTGCCGAACGTCAGCTCGAGCACCTTGGACGCCTGGTGCAGTTTGATCTCGGTGGGAAGGCTGCTCACGCGTTCAGATTGTTGGTGGCATCCGGAACGATATCGAGGTTGCCGATGCCGGAAAACACGTTGCGGTTCTTGGCTTCCTTGCCATGCAGCTTGATCTCGAGGCGCAGATCGTTGAGCGAATCGGCGTTGCGCAGCGCATCTTCGTAAGTGATGAGGCCGGCTTCGTACAAGTCGAACAACGACTGATCGAAGGTCTGCATGCCGAGTTCGCGCGACTTCTTCATGATGTCCTTGATGCCGGACACGTCGCCCTTGAAGATCAGGTCGGAGATCAGCGGAGAGTTGAGCAGCACTTCCACCGCCGGCACCCGGCCGCGGCCATCGCGGCGCGGAATCAGCCGCTGGGCCACAAAGGCGCGCACGTTGAGCGACAGATCCATCAACAACTGGGCGCGACGCTCTTCAGGAAAGAAGTTGATGATCCGGTCCAGCGCCTGATTGGTGCTGTTGGCGTGCAGCGTGGCGAGGCACAAGTGCCCCGTTTCCGCGAATGAGATCGCATAATCCATCGTTTCGCGTTCGCGCACTTCGCCGATCAGGATCACATCCGGCGCCTGCCGCAGCGTGTTCTTGAGCGCAATGCCCCAGCCATCGCAGTCCACGCCGACTTCACGCTGCGTCATGATGCAATTGCGGTGCTCATGCACGAATTCGATCGGATCCTCGATCGTGATGATGTGGCCGTAGCTGTTTTCGTTGCGGTAGCCGAGCAGCGAGGCCATCGACGTCGACTTGCCAGCACCCGTGGCGCCGATGAACAACATGATGCCGCGCTTGGACATGATGATATCCTTTAACACCGGCGGCAAACCCAATTCCTCGAACTTGGGAATTTCGGTGGTGATTGCGCGCAGCACCATCCCGACGCGACCCTGCTGCACAAACGCGTTGACGCGAAACCGACCGATGCCCGGTGGGCTGATCGCGAAGTTGCATTCCTTGCTGCCTTCAAATTCGGCGGCCTGCTTGTCGTTCATCACGCTACGCACAAGTTCGATCGTGTGCTGTGGCGAAAGTTGTGTCTTGGATACCGGTGTGATCTTGCCGTCGACCTTGATCGCCGGCGGGAAACTCGCGGTGATGAAGAGGTCGGAGCCGTTCTGCTTGACCAGGAGATCGAGCAGTTCGTGAATGAATTTGGTGGCGCGTTCGCGTTCCATGGGGATTCCTGTAAGGGCAGTCAGTCACGCCGGGCCGTCCCGAGGGACTGATGCGCGCCCATGCGGGGCGGCGAGCTGAGCGAGCGTGGGAGAGGTTTGAACTACGCGCCCATGAAGAGGTCCTTGTTGACCGCGCGATTGCGAGCGTCGGACAGCGCAATCATGTTGCGGCGGACGAGATCGACCAGACACTGGTCGAGCGTTTGCATGCCCACCGACTGCGACGTCTGGATCGACGAGTACATCTGCGCAACCTTGCCTTCGCGGATCAGGTTGCGAATGGCCGGCGTGCCGATCATGATTTCGTGGGCCGCGAGTCGGCCCTGGCCGTCCTTGGTCTTCAAGAGCGTCTGTGAAATCACGGACACGAGCGACTCCGACAACATCGCGCGGACCATTTCCTTTTCTGCGGCGGGGAAGACGTCGATGATGCGGTCGATCGTCTTGGCGGCCGAACTGGTGTGCAGCGTGCCGAACACAAGGTGACCCGTTTCCGCGGCGGTGAGCGCCAGCCGGATGGTTTCCAGATCGCGCATTTCGCCGACCAGAATGTAATCAGGATCTTCGCGCAGCGCGCTACGCAGTGCATTCGAGAACGACAGCGTGTGTGGCCCTACTTCGCGCTGGTTGATCAGGCACTTCTTGGATTCGTGCAGGAACTCGATCGGGTCCTCGATCGTCAGGATGTGGCCGTATTCCTGCTCGTTGACGTGATTGACCATCGCCGCCAACGTCGTGGACTTGCCCGAGCCGGTAGGGCCGGTGACCAGAATCAGGCCGCGCGGCCGATTGGTCATTTCCGCAAAGACCTTGGGGGCGTTGAGCTCGTCCAGCGACTGGACCTTGGCCGGAATGGTCCGGAAGGCGGCAGCGGCACCGCGTTGCTGTACGAAAGCATTGACGCGAAAACGCGCGAGATTGGGGACCGCAAAGGAAAAGTCGCACTCCAGATTTTCTTCGTACATCTTGCGCTGCGCGTCACTCATGATGTCGTACACCATGGAGTGCACGTCCTCGTGCTCCATCGGCGGCAGATTGATGCGCCGGATGTCGCCGTGGACGCGAATCATCGGCGGAAGTCCCGCCGACAGATGCAGGTCTGAAGCTTTGTTCTTGACCGCAAAGGCCAGAAGCTCTGTGATGTCCATCTATAATCCTGCGCGAAGGCATTTCCGCCGATGAGCGACCACTTGTAGCACGCAAGTCGCGTGCCACAGTGGCGCAGTGCGCGGTGTCCAACTGATTATGAGCCAGTACGAGAAGGCGTGGCAAGCCGCCGGGCGGCGGGTCGAGGATGCCGTAGCCCGGGCGGGCCGTCCTGCGGGCTCGGTGCGCCTGCTGGCGGTGGCCAAGACATTCCCCGCAGAAGCGGTGCGCGCCGTCTATGCGTTGGGGCAACGCGCGTTCGGCGAGAACTACGTGCAGGAAGCGGTGACCAAACGCGACGCTTTGCGGGATCTGGCGGACGTGGAATGGCACCTGATCGGCCCGCTGCAATCCAACAAGACCGCGACGGCCGCCTCGACTTTCGACTGGATCGAGACCGTGGATCGCCTCAAAGTGGCGCAACGGCTGTCCGCACAGCGCGCCGTGG
>JBDTTY010000418.1:0-3057 GCA_040007975.1 Betaproteobacteria bacterium
CGGCGCTGGGGCGTGGAGTTCGATCCCGATAGCGAGGCGATCGTCACGATCGGCTCCAAGGAAGGTATCGCGCATCTCGCACTGGCCACGCTCGGACGTGGTGACACGGTACTGGTGCCCAACCCAAGCTACCCGATTCACATCTACGGTCCCGTGATCGCCGGTGCGGATATTCGACAGGTGCAATTGACACCCGACGTCGATTTTTTCGCTGAGCTCGAGCACACGATCCGGATGAGCTTTCCGAAGCCGAAAATGCTGATCATCAATTTTCCGGCGAATCCCACCGCGCAGTGCGTGGAGCTGCCGTTCTTCGAGAAGATCATCGCACTGGCGAAGGAATACGGCATCTGGGTGGTTCACGACCTCGCCTACGCCGACATCTGTTTCGATGGCTGGAAAGCGCCATCGATCATGCAGGTGCCGGGCGCGCGCGACGTCGCCGTCGAATTCTTCACGATGTCGAAGAGCTACAACATGGCGGGGTGGCGCATCGGGTTCATGGTGGGCAATCGCGACCTGGTCAATGCGTTGAGTCGCATCAAGGGCTATCACGACTACGGCACGTTTACACCGTTGCAGGTGGCCGCCATCGCCGCGCTCGAAGGGCCGCAGGATTGTGTTGCGGAGATCACCGCCAAATATCAGGCGCGCCGCGATGTGATGGTCAAAGGCCTGCACGAAGCGGGTTGGATGGTCGACAACCCCAAGGCATCGATGTATGTGTGGGCCAAGATTCCCGAGGCGTATCGCGCGATGGGCTCCCTCGAATTTTCCAAGAAGTTGCTGGCGAAGGCGCGTGTCTCCGTCTCGCCGGGCGTCGGCTTCGGCGAATTTGGCGACCAGCATGTGCGCTTTGCGTTGATCGAAAACGAGTCGCGGTCCCGGCAGGCCATTCGCGGCATCAAACAGATGTTTCGCGACGACGGGTTGCTGTAATGGCGACCGTTGCGATGAAGCCACTGCATGTCGGACTCATCGGCTTCGGCACGGTGGGTCGCGGCACGTGGGATGTTCTTCGCCGCAACGCGGAAGAGATCGCACGCCGTGCCGGCCGCCCCATTCGCATCAACTGGATCGCCACGCGCACGCTGGACCGGGCGCGCGAAGGCACCCGTGGCGTGACGGGGATCAACCTCACCAACGACCCGTCGGTCGTCGTGCGACACCCGGACGTCGATATCGTCTGTGAACTGATCGGCGGCATCGAACCTGCACGCACGCTGGTGCTCGAAGCGATCGCGCACGGCAAGCATGTGGTCACGGCCAACAAGGCGCTGCTTGCCCATCACGGCAACGAGATATTTGCCGCCGCGTCGGCCAAGGGCGTGATGGTGGCCTTTGAAGCCGCCGTTGCCGGCGGCGTGCCGATCATCAAGGCACTGCGTGAAGGCTTGTCCGCCAATCGCATCGAATGGATCGCGGGCATCATCAATGGCACATCCAATTTTATCCTGTCGGAAATGCGCTCGCGCGGTGCCGGCTTTGCCGAGGTGCTGGCCGAGGCGCAGCAGCGCGGCTACGCAGAAGCCGACCCCACATTCGACGTCGAAGGCATCGACGCTGCGCACAAGCTCACCATCATGTCCGCCATTGCCTTTGGCGTGCCGATGCAATTTGACAAGGCCTACGCCGAGGGCATCACCAAACTCACGCGCGAGGACATCCGCTACGCCGACGAGCTAGGCTATAGAATCAAGCTGCTGGGCATCACGCGGCGCGCGACCGCCAATGGTCGCGAGGGCATCGAATTGCGCGTGCATCCGACGCTGATCCCGCACAAGCGGTTGATCGCTAACGTTGAAGGCGCGATGAATGCCGTGCTGGTCAAAGGCGATGCGGTCGGGGCGACGTTGCATTACGGCGCCGGCGCAGGCGCAGAACCCACGGCCAGTGCGGTAATTGCCGATCTGGTCGATGTCACGCGGATGCACACGGCCGATCCGGAGCAGCGCGTGCCGCATCTTGCGTTCCAGCCCGATCAGCTTACCGATTTGCCCTTCCTGCCGATGGGCGACGTCGTCACCAGCTATTACCTGCGCATGCGCGTAGATGACCGCCCCGGTGTGCTGGCCGACATCACGCGCATTCTGGCGGATCGCGAGATCTCGATTGTCGCGATGATCCAGAAAGAGCCCGACGAGGGCGAAGATCAGACGGACATCATCCTGCTGACGCACAAGACGGTCGAACGCAACATCGACGACGCGATCGCCAAGATCGAGTCACTGCCTACCGTGCGCGGTGCTATTGTCCGCATCCGACTGGAAGAGTTGAACTGATGCGCTACGTCAGCACGCGGGGCGCGTTCGCGGCTGCACCGCAACCGTTCTGTTCGATTCTGCTGGAGGGACTCGCCCCCGATGGCGGGTTGGCGGTGCCCGAGCGCTATCCGCAATTCACGGCGGCAGAACTTGCAGCGTTGCGACCACTGGGCTACCGCGATCTTGCCTTCGCCGTGCTGTCGCGGTTCATCGATGACATTCCGGCACCGCAGTTGAAAGGCATCATCGACCACACGTACACGCGTGAAATTTTCGGCAGCGATGACATCACGCCGCTGCTGACGTTGGAGCCGGGCCTGCATCTGCTGCGGGTGTCCAATGGCCCCACGCTGGCGTTCAAGGACATCGCATTGCAGTTGCTGGGCAACTTGTTCGAGCACGTACTGGAACGCGAGCAGCGTTCGCTCAACATTGTGGGTGCGACGTCCGGCGACACGGGTAGCTCCGCCGAGTATGCGATGCGCGGCAAGGCGCGCGTGAGCGTATTCATGCTGTCGCCGGAGGGACGGATGAGTCCATTCCAGACCGCGCAGATGTTCGCGCTCGACGAGCCCAATATTTTCAATCTCGCGATCAAAGGCTCGTTCGACGATTGTCAGGACATTGTCAAGGTCGTCAACGCGGACGCAGCGTTCAAGGCAAAGTACCGGATTGGCGCGGTCAATTCGATCAATTGGGCGCGCGTGGCGGCGCAGGTTGTCTATTACTTCAAAGGCTATTTCGCTGCCAGCCGCGACAATGTGCAACGGGTGGACTTCGCGGTTCCTTCCGG
>JBDTTY010000419.1:0-3057 GCA_040007975.1 Betaproteobacteria bacterium
TTGGCCGGACTTGCCGGACTGATGGCGGGGCCGATCGTTTCCGTGCAATCGGGCATGGGCGAGCCGATCCTGATTCTCACGTTGGTGGTGATCGTCACCGGCGGCATCGGTTCGATCCGCGGCGCGTTTTATGGCGCTCTGATCGTCGGCATGGTCGACACGATTGGTCGTGCGTTCCTGCCCACGATGTTGCGCGAAGTGATGGAGCGCTCGGCGGCGCAGGCGGCAGGACCGGCAATTGCGTCGATGCTGATCTATCTCGTGATGGCGGTGGTGCTGGCCCTGCGTCCGCAGGGCCTCTTTCCGGTCAAGCACGGATGAGTGCCAACGAGACGTCCTGGGGCGCACGCCGCGTTTTTGCGGTAGCGCTGCTCGCCGGTCTCGCGCTGGTGCCGGTCATTTCCGCGGCCATCGGGCAGCCGTACTATGTGACGCTGTTCACGCGCATCGTGATTTACGCGCTCGCGGCGCTGGGCCTCAATCTGATTCTGGGTTATGGCGCGCTGGTCAGTTTCGGGCACGCGCTGTACCTCGGCATCGGCACGTACGCTGTCGGCATCCTGACCTTTCACGGCGTGGACAACGGCTGGGTACATCTGGCCGCCGGGCTGGGGGTGGGCGCGGTGGTGGCGGTGGTGATCGGTCTCGTATGTCTGCGTACCAGCGGCATAGCCTTCATCATGATCACGCTCGCGTTCGCGCAGATGTTTTACTTTCTGGCAGTGAGTTTGAAGCAATACGGCGGCGACGATGGACTTACGATCGCCGGGCGCAGCGACTTCGGCATTTTTTCGCTGGCCAGCAACAATGTGTTGTATTACTTCGCTTTCACGCTGTTGGTGCTGTGCCTGTTCGGGTTTCGCCGCCTGGTCGAGGCGCGCTTCGGCATGGTGTTGCGCGGCTGTCGCAGTAACGAGCGACGGATGGCGGCCATGGGCTTTCCCACGTTGCGTTACAAGCTGGCGGCGTATGTGATCTCCGCATTGGTGTGTGTGATCGCGGGCGTGCTGCTCGCCAACCTCACCAAATTTGCGTCACCGTCCACCATGTCGTGGCAAACCTCCGGCGAATTGATCGTGATGATCGTGCTGGGCGGCATGGGCACGTTGATCGGGCCGGTGGCCGGTGCGGCGGCGCTGTTATTGCTCGAGGAAGTGTTGGCCGGTATCACGCAACACTGGATGGTCATTCTCGGACCGTTGATCGTGTTGATCGTGCTGGTGGCCAAGAAGGGCCTGTATGGTCATATCGCCGAGTGGGATGAGCGTCGGCGCGCGCGCGGAGCGCAGCAATGAGTTTGCTCAACGTGGTCGGCCTCGTGAAACATTTTGGCGGACTCACCGCCACCGACGGCGTGAATCTCACGGTGGAGCCAGGCGAAATTCACGCGGTGATCGGCCCGAACGGAGCCGGCAAGACCACGTTGATCAATCAGCTCTCCGGCGAATTGCGGCCAGACGCCGGGACGATCGTGTTGGACGGGATGGATGTCACCGCGTTGCCGGTATTCCGGCGCGCGTTGCTTGGCCTGGGCCGGTCGTATCAGATTACTTCGGTGTTTCCCGATTTCACGGTGCTCGTTAATGTGGTGCTGGCCGCGCAGGCACATCAGGGGCATAGCTTCTCATTCTGGCGACCTGTGTTGACCGAAACAACGTTGACCGAGCGCGCTCGTCGTGCAATCGAGCAGGTGGGATTGACGGCCCGTACCGATGTCCCGGTGGCCGCGCTGGCGCACGGCGAACGGCGGCAGCTCGAGATGGCGATGACGTTGGCCACCGCGCCCAAGGTGCTGCTGCTCGATGAACCGATGGCGGGGATGAGCCTCGCCGAATCGGAGCGACTGGTGACGCTTCTCGCGTCATTGAAAGCGCAGCACGGCATTCTGCTGGTCGAGCACGACATGGATGCCGTCTTCAAACTTGCCGACCGCATATCGGTGTTGGTGTACGGGCGCGTGATCGCGTGCGGCGACCCCGACGCCATTCGCAACAATCCCGACGTACGCACCGCCTATCTGGGCGATGACGAACTCGCTATCTAGAACGCCACGATGGCCCTGCTCGAACTCGACAATCTGACGGCGTTCTACGGTACCAGTCAGGCGCTGTTCGGCATGTCGCTCAATGCCGAAGCCGGTCAATGCGTGACACTGATCGGCCGCAATGGCATGGGCAAGACCACGACGGTGCGCAGCATCATCGGCATGCAGACGCGTCAACGCGGTGACATCCACTTTGACGGACGCGCGATCGCCGGATGGCCGTCCTATAGAATCGCGCAGGCCGGGATCGGTCTCGTGCCCGAGTTGCGGCAGATCTTTCCGTCGCTGTCGGTGCGCGAAAATCTGGTGGCTACCGCACGCCTGCGCAAGCGCGCGGATGTGGCGCCGTGGACATTGGCGCGGGTGTATGCGCTGTTTCCTCGACTTGCCGAGCGCGCCAGGAATCTCGGCAATCAGCTCTCGGGCGGCGAGCAGCAGATGCTGGCGATTGGTCGCGCGCTGATGACCAATCCGCGCTTGTTGATTCTCGACGAGGCCACCGAAGGCCTCGCCCCGCTGGTGCGTGCTGAAATCTGGAAGTGTCTCGACCAGTTGAAGCGCGAGGGACTCACACTGCTGGTGATCGACAAGAACATAGGGCCGTTAACCCGCCTTGCCGACATGCACTACATCGTCGAGAAGGGTCGTATCGTATGGAGCGGGGACTCGGCCGCACTCAAGAGCCAGCCCGAGGTGCTACACCAGTATGTCGGCGTGTGAGCGGAATGTGGGGTCAGGAATGTGGGGTCAGACACGAGACTATTGCGCGGCTCCACCGTAATAGTCTCGTGTCTGACCCTATTCCTCAGGAGCCTCGACTACGATTGTCTAAGCAAGATTGAATATCCGCCGCGCATTGCCCGTGAGGATGCCGTCGCGCACCACCGCAGCATCGGCATACGTCGTTGTGACCAGCGACCCCGGTTGCTGTTCGCCCAGCGGAAACGGCGCATCGGTGCCAAGCAACACGCGTGTTGGCCCCATCTTCTCTACCAGCAAGCGCAGCGCACTTG
>JBDTTY010000420.1:0-3044 GCA_040007975.1 Betaproteobacteria bacterium
CTGCAACAGCGCTATCTCGACGAGCCCAGCACCGTGCAGTGGGTGCGCTCCGGAAGCGAACCCCCACGCGGACTGCTGTTTAGGTGGTGGCGCCAGCGCGGAATGAAACGGGCCAACTGACGCGCACTTGCCGCGTGGCCCGCCTCGCCGCAGGTGCCGGCCCTCGTGCTGCAATCGCCGGCTCAGCGCAACTCGTAGGGGAAGATCACCTTCCAGTCGCGCTTCATGTCGATCAGCTGCCAGCCCAGTTGCGGCGCCAGCGTAAGCCCCTTGTCGAGACGTCCCACCGACGTATCCTTGTCGTACGCGTATTCGCGCACCGCATCGGTGTGCCAAACGAACGCGCCAAGCCGCGGATATGGCTTGCTCTCCGGACTGTTGGTCGTGGTCTCCAGCATCGCGATGTCGCCGTCGGAATTGCCGAACGCGGCGATGGGCAGCCGGCCGATGTTGCGATGCATGCCCACGGGCTTGCCCGGACCGTCGTTGATAGCCGCGGGCCGGGGTTGAAGGCGCACAGCGGCCACGCCGTTGTCGAAAGCATAGGTGGCCTCAAATGTCGTGCCGACGACCTGTTCCGGCGGGACGCCATAGACGCGTTCGGCAAAGCTGCGCACGAAGTCGACAGTGCCGCCGGTGACGATGTAAGTCTTGTAGCCATTGGCGCGAAAATAGGTCAGCACTTCGAGCATGGGCTGGTAGATGAGATCGGTGTAAGGGCGATTGAAGCGCGGGTGCTTCGACGCGGCGAGCCAAGTGGCCACGTTCTGGCGAATATCCTCGGGACGCTGACCGGCTCGCGTCGCCGCCATCAGCATGAAGAAATCGCGCTCGGTCAATTTCTCCAGCGCCGCACGATTACCGTCGACGACAGCCGCAAAAGGCTGCTGCGTCTTCCATTCCGGATGTTGCGGCGCCATCTCCTTGATGCGAGCCAGCGTGTACATTACCTCGACGTACATCGGATGCTCGTTCCACAGCGTACCGTCGTTGTCGAACGTGGCGATGCGCTCGGCCGGTGGCACGAATCCGGGTGCGCCTTCCTGCGTCGTGTCCGCGACAATTTTCAGGATGGCCGTCTTGACCGGCCCGTCGTTCCACGAGGGCAGCGGATCGCGCGGGGCGATGCCGGCGCACGCGGTGAGCAATGCCGCGCATGCGACCAGAAGCCAGTTCCGCGCTGTGGCGAGACGGATCGGGCCAGGCAGGAACACGTGTGGTATTACCGGCATATGCCAACTCCTGATCGAATCGGGAACCGCATGCTAGCGGAATCGGGATCGTGGCAACAGCCCGGACGACGCGGCAGGCGCTTTGCGTATGCCACCGCGAGTAGCACAATCACGCCTCCCGTCGTCGTCCGAAACGCATCGAAACCATGGCCTACGGAGTAGTCGTCGCGCTTGCATCAGCCGTGCTCTTCGGGCTGAGCACGCCTCTGGCCAAGTGGTTGGTCGGTACGATTTCGCCGTTGATGCTCGCGGGATTGCTCTACGCGGGTTCGGGGCTGGGCCTCTTTCTCGTCATGGCGATTCGTCAGTTGCGCACCCCCGGCATGCGTGGAATCGTCCTGCCTCAGCGCGGTGAGTGGCCCTGGCTGCTCGCGGCGATATTCTTCGGGGGGGTGGCCGCGCCGGTCGCGCTGATGGCTGGCCTCGTGACCAGCGCCGCGGCGACGGCATCGCTGCTGCTCAACCTGGAAGGCGTGCTCACTGCGCTGCTTGCCTGGTTCGTGTTCCGCGAAAATTTCGATCGCCGCGTGATGCTCGGGATGGCGGCGATTGTCGCGGGAGGCCTGGTGCTGGCGTGGAGTCCCGGCGCGCAAGCTGCGTCATCACTGGGCCTCGTGCTGGTGGTCGCCGCCTGCCTGTGCTGGGCGATCGACAACAATCTCACGCGCAAGGTGGCGGCCAGCGACGCCATGATGATTGCATGCCTGAAGGGGCTCGCGGCGGGTGCCGTCAACTTCACGCTGGCGTTGCTGCTGGGCCAATCCTTGCCGCCACCCGGCATCACGGCGTTGGCGCTGCTGGTCGGCTTCGTCGGCTACGGCATCAGCCTCGTGCTGTTCGTGCTGGCACTGCGGCATCTCGGGACGGCGCGTGCGGGCGCCTACTTCAGCGTCGCGCCTTTTTTCGGCGCCGCGCTCGCGGTGGTCATGTTCGGCGACGCGTTGACGTTGCAATTGGGCATCGCCGGACTGTTGATGGCGGCAGGCGTCTGGCTGCACCTCACCGAGCACCATGGGCATCAACATGTGCACGATGCGCTAGCGCATGCGCATGCCCATTCGCATGACGAGCATCATCGACACGCGCACGATTTTGAGTGGAATGGCATCGAGCCGCATGTGCACCCGCACGTCCATTTGCCGATGACGCATTCCCATGCGCACTACCCGGACCTGCACCACCGGCATCGGCACACGGACTAGCAGCCCGCAGCCGCGACCGGCCGGCGATCGGCTGCAGCGTGATCACGACAGCGACTGGAATTAGCGTCCAAGGACCGGCAACAGCGCCAGGTTGAATCCCCGTTCCAGCAACCACACCACCGCAATCGCCGCGACGACCAGCGAGCCACCCACCATGATCAAACGCTGGTAGAAGCGCGAGTTGCGCATCGAATACGCGATCGGCAAAAACACCGCGACAATGGCGAGCTGGCCAAGCTCGACGCCGATGTTGAACGCGACCAGCGCCAATACCAGCGAATCCTTTGGCAACCCGAGGTCGACCAGCACGCTGGCAAAGCCGAAGCCGTGGACCAGCCCGAACAGGAAAGCGATCGCCCAGCGCATGCCAAAAACCAGCGGTCGTACGTTGTTGAGCGCGGCGAGGAGCACCGATGCCGCAATGGCGGATTCGACAAGGCGTGACGGCAGACTGATGACGCCCAGCACCGCCAGCGACAGCGTGATCGAGTGCGCGAGCGTAAACGCGGTGACGATCTTGAGCACATCGATGAAGGCCGCGCGAAAGGTCGGCGCCGCAGTCCACGTCTCGCCCGGCACGCGCGAGTGGATCAGCACTGCGGGCAGCAGC
>JBDTTY010000421.1:0-3044 GCA_040007975.1 Betaproteobacteria bacterium
CTCGCAGACACCAGAAACTCTACCGCACCGGTCGGGGTTCAAGATACAAGCCTCGCCTACGGTGCGACAGTGCGCCGGTGCAGTCAATCCGCGGCGACCACCGACCGCGACTACTTGCCCTTGACCCTGGCGAGATCGATGTCGAGATAGCGCCACACCTGCTGCTCGAACGGCGTCTTCTTGTAGCCCAGCACCCACGGCTGCGTGATCGTGTTCTCGATCCGGTAGATGCCGCCACCAATCGGCGCATAGTTGGCGATGATGCCGGTCATCCTGGCGTACAACTTTTCGCGCTCGGCGTCGGTGCGCACCCGCGTGCTTTGCACAAAAAGATCATCGTACTCGACGTTCTTGAAGCGACCGAGATTGGTCTCGCCGGCGTTGGGACCGTAGGCCAACCGCATGAAGGAATCGGCCGACGACGCGGTCCAGCCAAGCTGCCACATCTGCAATTGACCGGCGCGCGACATCTTTAACAGATCGGGCCATTTCTGCCGCAGGAAATCGATGCGGATACCGATTTCCTTCATGTTCTTCAGCCACAACTCGTCGCGGATTCGATTCTCACCAGTGGGGGCGGAGCCCATGACGAGCGTCAGCGGCTTGCCATCGGGCAATTCGCGAAAGCCATCACCGTCGCGATCCTTGTAACCGAATTTGTCGAGCAGCACGCGTGCCAGCACCGGATCAAACGGCGTGCTGGATTTGAGGCCCGGCACATGACCCGGCACTTCGGGTGGAATGGGTTGCGTGGCCGGCGTACCTTGACCCTGCAAACCCACCTGCACCATCTCGGCGGGGTTGTAGCCCATCAGAATCGCGCGCCGCAGTGCGATCTTGTCGGGCGTATAGCCGCCCACCACCGGATCGTTCATGTTGAAATACGCAAAGAACGCGAGGCCCGCCTCTGGCGAGCGCTGCAGGCCGATGTCATTTTTTGTGAAGGCCGGCAACAACTGGTTGCGCACGTCGAGCACCTTGCTGGCGAGATCGCGCGGGACGTCGATCAGGTCGAGTTCATTGCCGGTGAAAGCGAGCAGACGCGGATTGGACTCCTCGATCACCGCAATTTCGATCCGGCCGATCTGTGGAATCCGCTTGCCCTTCAGCGCGGCGTACGCGGCACGCGCGACGGGATCAGCATTGGCCGGCAGCGCCGGGAAATACTCTTCGCGAAAATCGGGATTGGCTACGAGCGTGATTTTTTGCGCACGCCGCCATTCCTTCAACTTGAACGCGCCGGTGCCCACCGGATTGGCCATCGCCCAGCCGCTGGCGTCAGCGTAGGCCTCGATCACTTCCCGCGCCACCGGTGCCATTTGCGTCGCAGTGAGGTAGGGCAGGAACGTGAACTCCGGTTCGACAAATCGCATCTGGATCGTATAGCGGCCGAGCGCGCGCAGACCTTCGATGGGCATGTCGTAATCGAGCCTGCCATCCTTGGACGCCGCCGCGGCCGCATCGAGACCGGCAAACTTGCCGCGCACCATGAATAGATTGGGCGAGCGCACGCGCGGATCGACAAGGCGTTTCCACGAGTAGACAAAATCATCGGCAGTGAGCTCGCGCTTCTTGCCCTTGAAGGCCGGATCATCGGCAAAGTAGATGCCTTTGCGTAGCTTGATTTTCCAGGTCATGCCATCGGCCGAAATGTCGGGCATGCCATCAGCCACGCGCGGCACGATTTTGTGCGGCCGCGTCAGGTAGTCGTACTGATACAGCGCCTCGAAGATTGCCGAATTGATCACGTTGGAATAAAGATCCTGCGACGCCTGCGGGTCGAAGCCCGTCTCCGCAATGATGATCACGGTACGCAGCACCTTGGCGGGATCAGCCCACTTGGCCGTCCCCTGCGCCGCCAGCGGGCCGACACACAACACCAATGCAACGGCAACGAGCAATCGGATCATCCTGGTCACTCCACATACTTGCGCGGCAACTTGAGATCGATATCAAGGTATTGCCACGGATTCTGGTTGAAGCCGTTGTACTTGTAACCGACGACCCACGGATACAGTGCAATGTTCTCGTATCGATAGGCGTTGATCTTCCACGGCGCATAGGCGGCAACCAATAGCGACATGTCGCGGACAAGCTTGGTCCGCTCCTTGCCGTCGGGAAGACGCCGCGACGCATCGTACAGGCGGTCGAAATTCGCCTGCCGAAAGCGCGACAGATTGGCCAAGCCTGCATTGGGGCCATAGAGCAATCCCAGCACCGGATTGCCGGCGGTCGTGGCCGATGTATTGCCGAGCTGCCACATCTGCAGCTGACCCAGGCGCGCCATCTTCAGAAGATCGGGCCACTTCTGCGTGACGAATTCGATGCGGATGCCGATGGCCGTCATGTTCCGCTTCCACAGCTCGTCGTACTGCCGCTCGAGCGCGCTGGGTGACGTGCCTTTCCTGAGAACCAGCGGCTGGCCATCGGGCATGTCGCGCCAACCGTCCTTGTCGCGGTCGACATAGCCGAATTTGTCGAGCAACGCTTTTGCCCCGGCAAGATCAAAGCGTGTGCCGACGTCGAGCGCGGCATCGTATCCTGCCATGCCGGGTGGCAGGATCTGCGTTGCCGGCGTGCCCTGCCCCGAACGAATGATGCGGATTTCTTCGTCGACGTTGTAGGCCATGCTGATCGCACGCCGCAGCGCCACCTGCGCACTGGCGTAGCCGCCCACCACCGGGTCCTCCATGTTGAACCACGTGTACGTGATCGATGGCTGGATGCCGCGTTCGAGCAGCACTCCGGCCTTGGCAAAGCGGGGCTGCAAACGATTGTCGGGCTGCATGACGTTGGGCACGAGTTCGTAGGGCACCTCGAGCAAATCGAGCTCACCCTTTTCAAAGGCCAGCAACCGGGGATTGCCTTCGTCGAGAATCGCGACTTCGATCTTGCCGATCAACGGCAAGCGCTTGCCTTTGAAGCGAGCGTTGGTCGCTCGATCCGCGGGATCGTTGCTGTCAGTGTAGGCAATGCCGCGAAACGACGGACTGGCGGTAAGCACAATGCGCTGGCCGCGCCGCCAGTCCTGCAATTGATACGGG
>JBDTTY010000422.1:0-3041 GCA_040007975.1 Betaproteobacteria bacterium
GATCACCTGAGCGCCGAAGGGCCGCCCCGAGGCGCTCGCCCCCCCCGGGGGGAGGCGGCGCGTAGCGACGCTGCGGGGGGATCACTCTACCCGCGCATCCCCTTGCGCAACTCCGGCTCCATGCCGAGCTCCCGGATCTTGCGGGTCAACGTATTGCGGCCCCAACCCAACCATGCCGCCGCCTCCATCCGATGGCCGCCCGTGTGCGCCAACGCACGCCGGATCAACGTCTTCTCGAACTCCCGCTCCAACCGATCGCCGACATTGCGCTCGCCGCGTGCCAGCGCCTGCGCCAATTCGCGATCGAGTGCCAGATGCCAGTCCGGTTCGCTGGTGCTGCCCGTGGCCAATGGCGTTGCCAATACTTCGGGCGGCAAATCGCCCGCGTCGACGCGCTGTCCCGGCGCCATCACCGTCAACCAATGACAGATGTTTTCGAGTTGTCGCACATTGCCCGGAAACGCAAATTGCGTCAGCGCCTTGATCGCATCGTCCGTGAGGACCTTTGGCTCGGCCACCAGATCGCGTGCGCTCTTCAAAAGAAAGTGCCGCGCCAGCGCAGCGATATCGTCCGCACGCTCACGGAGCGCGGGCAGCCGCAGCCGCACCACGTTAAGTCGATGCATCAAGTCTTCGCGAAACAGCCCCTGCCGCACCCGCTCCTCCAAAACCTGATGGGTGGCCGCGATGATTCGCACATTGGCGCGCAGTGGCGCATGCCCGCCCACGCGGTAATACTCGCCATCCGCCAACACGCGTAACAACCGCACCTGCAGATCGGAGGGCATGTCACCGATTTCGTCGAGAAACAGTGTGCCGCCTTCGGCTTGCTCGAAGCGTCCACGTCGTAACGCCTGGGCGCCGGTGAACGATCCGCGCTCGTGGCCGAACAGTTCCGACTCGAGCAGATCCTTGGGGATAGCCGCCGTGTTGATGGCCACAAATGGCATTGCCGCACGCGGACTGTGACGATGCAACGCACGCGCCACCAACTCCTTGCCCGTGCCGGATTCGCCGGTGATCATCACCGTCGTGTTGGATTGCGACAGGCGGCCAATCGCGCGAAACACTTCCTGCATCGCCGGCGCCTGCCCCAGAATTTCGGGCGTGTCGTTAAAGACGCCTGCCGCAGGTGCGGTCACCGTGGTTTCGGTCGTGGCGCGACGGATCAACGCAATCGCGTGATCAACATCGAACGGCTTGGGCAGATATTCGAAAGCACCGCCCTGGAACGCCGCCACTGCGCTGTCCAGATCGGAATGCGCGGTCATGATGATCACAGGAATCTGCGGAAACCGCGCCTTGACCTTGTTGAGCAACACAAGCCCGCTTTCGCCCGGCATCCGGATGTCGGAGACGAGCACCTGCGGCTCGCTGGTTGCCAGCGCCTGCAGAACTTCGTAGGCCGTGGCAAAGGTCTTGAACGGAATACCCTCGCGCGCCAGCGCCTTTTCGAGTACCCAGCGAATCGACCGATCGTCGTCGACAATCCAGACAGCGCGGGTTCCATCACCACGCGGCGGCTCGTAATCGTAGGCATACATCGTTGTGGGCATCCTGTTCTCGTGCGGCTCACACCGCAACGCGCGTCAGTTCGAGCGGAATCACAATCGTGAATACCGTGCGCCCGGGCGCACTGCTCCATTCGATCGATCCATTATGTTGTGCGACAAAGGTCTGCGCGATCGTGAGGCCGAGTCCGCTGCCGCCATCGCGCCCGGACACCAGCGGATAGAAGATGCGATCGCGAATCTCCTCCGGCACACCGGGTCCGTTGTCGCAGATCGACAGTGCCAGCGCCAATCGGTGGCGCTTTTTGGCCAGCGTCACGCCGCGCGCAATGCGGGTTTCAAAGCGGATCTGCGGATCGGAAACCACGCCGACAAGCGCCTGCGCTGCATTGCGGGCAATATTCATCACCACCTGGGTCAACTGTTCAGCATCGGCTTCGAATTCCGGAATGCTGATGTCGAAATCGGACAACATCGCAATGGCGGGGAATTCGGCCTGCACGACGCTGCGCACGCGCACGACGATTTCGTGGATGTTGGTGCGCCGGTAAGTCGGCAGTCGATGCGGCGTCAGGAGTCGATTGACCAGCGACTGCAACCGATCGGCCTCACCGATGATCACCTGCGTGTATTCGATCAGATGCGGACGATCGAGTTCGCCTTCCAGCAATTGCGCGGCGCCGCGAATGCCGCCCAGCGGATTCTTGATTTCGTGCGCCAGACTACGGATCAGTTCGCGATTGGCCTGCTGCTGTTCGCGCAGCCGCTCCTCGCGTGCGATTTTCAACTGCTGGTCGATGTGGCGGAACTCGATCAGCAGCGCCGCGTCGCCCGCTTCGATCGACGACACCGTGCATGTCAGATGCAGCCGGTTGCGGCCCGTGACGCCGAGTTCAATCTCCTGCTCGGTGTAGGACGCGCCGCTGATCACCGCTTTGGCGATCGCTCCCTCCAAGCCCGGACAATCCCCAAAGAGTTCCCCGGGTGTATGGCCCAGAAATTTGACGCGCGATAGTTCGAAGAGGTTTTCGGCCGCCGAATTCACAAAAATGACGCGTCCATCGGAGCGCAGCATCAGGATCGCGGTCGCGAGCAGATCGAGGCCGGGATATTTAGGCGCGACCGGCGTCGCTGAGGCCGACAAGGGAAAAAATGGCAGCTTCATTGCGCTGCCCCGCCATCGCTCGCTGCGACCGTAGCGCGCACCCACGAAATTGCCAACGAATTTGCAGCCAACGTTAGCAAGTTCCGCGCCTGTGAGCAGGCGCACGAACTACTTCGTGGTACCGAGCTCCTTGCGCAATGCGTCGATGTTGCGCTCGTGCAGTTGCATCGACTGGCGTAGCCGCGCAATGCGTTCGCGATACTTGTCTGCATTGCCCGTTTCCTCAGGCAATGGAACCGGTGCGCCATTGGCGTATGTGGTGCGTGCCTCGGCGAGCATTTTCTCCTCGGCGGAGAGCTCCTCACTGAGAACCTTGCGTCGCATGTCGTCGCGCGTGCGCTGGGTATCGGCATCGACCTTGGGAA
>JBDTTY010000423.1:0-3029 GCA_040007975.1 Betaproteobacteria bacterium
TTTGGCGTCGGCAAAGGTTAGCGAGCCGCCATCGTAGATGTTGATGTTGCCGTAGTTGTATTCGCCGTTCGGGACGGTTCCCGAGACCTTGCAAGGTCCGGTGATCTCCAGGTTCTTGCCGGTGCCTGCCGCGAGCTCGCCGCCCGTGCACTTCGGTGCAAACGGCTGAGCGATTGTGGTTGCGCTGAAGCTGGCGCACGCAACCGTGGCAAAGATCAGAGCGATTGCCGTGACGACGCGAGAGGAGGAGGGCATCGGTGTTCTTTCGACATTGAGGTACGGTCGCAGCTTGTAGGACAATTGTAGCCAATGCGTTTAGGTGTGAACAGTACGGTTGGGCGGCTGTAGGCGACATGGCGTCAGAATTTTGTCCGTCCGTTGCTGAATTTCGCGTTGGATGGACGCCCTTCAATATGGCCGCACAATTGATTGCATTGCACCATGGGCACGAATGGGTGGCGTTGAACGCCAACGTTGATGACCTACGTGTAGACCACGGTCCTAGCAGGTCACGCCGTGCTTTTTGCATCGAAATTTTTGATGAAAGAAGGAGAAAGCCGTGCAACGCAAACCGATCGTCCCACCCTCGATGCAGAACATCCTGGACGAAAAGGGCTATACACCGGGTTTGCAGGTCGGCCAATTGCTGTTTGTGGCGGGACAGGTGGGACGCACCGCGGACCTGCAGATGATCGTCGATCCGGAAGCCCAGTTCGCCGCCTGCTTCGACAACCTGCGCACGGTGCTGGTGGCAGCAGGGTGTGACTTTGGCGACATCGTCGACATGACCACCTTTCACGTCGACATGGACACGCATTGGCCCGCGTTTCGTGATGTGAAGAACCGGATGCTTCCGCGTGGCATTTTTCCGTGGACCGCCATTGGTGTCGCCGCGCTGGCGGCGCCCGGACTGCTGCTCGAGGTGAAGGCGACGGCGTTGGTGCCCGGGTAATGATCAGGGCTTTGGAATGGCGTCTTTGCCCGTCAGCGCCTTGCGGATCTCGCGGAGTTTTGCCTTCAGCCGCATCTCATTGTCGTGGCCGATGCGGACCATGATCTTCTGTCCCGCTGAAAGATTCTCCAACGCGGGATCCGCGAATTCATACAGGACCTTTGGTTGGATGACGTAAATCGGTGACGTAGATTCCGGGGCAGCCAGCAGGTGATCGATAACCTCGACCACGCGATCATTGAAGTAGCCTTTCGGGTAACCGAGCTCGGCGTACGCTTCCTGAAACAGCGGGTAAAAGCGAACATAGAACTGAGTGAGGCGCGTGGCGTTGATCGCTTCGGCAGCGGTGACGTATGCAGCGTAACGATTGGCGTTGCCAGCTTCGATCGCGATACCAGCGTTGGACTTCCCTGTCGCGAAGGCGCCGGGTACCGGCACGACGGGCATGATCTGGACGGAGATTTTCTTGCGCGGCAGGTTGTCAACCGTAGCGACGATGTGGCGAATGAACTTGGTCGGTACGAGGAGTCGGAAATAGCCGTCGCCGCCAAGAACGTTTGCGATGGCGTCCTTCGCGGCGTTGTCGCTGCCGTCCAGCCCAGGAATTGGTGTCTGCTGATTGGCGCTGTCGCTGGCCGGCCCCGCCGGAACCTGTTCAATCGGATGCTGAATGGTGGGACTGGATTGCGTATCGACGACCGGACTGACGGCAGCCGGAACTGCGGGCATCGCCACCTGTTGGCGCGGCGGACCAAAGGGCCAGAAAAGGTAAATCGCACCGGCCACTAGAAAGAACGCAGCGGCAATCGCAATCGCCTTCGTCCGCCCACTATTCCGCAGCGAAGCTGGAGGTTGCCGTGCGTCCATGTCGGCAGCTGCTGTCGACGCGTCAGCGAGCGTGAATTCTGGATCGACTTGCGAGTGTTCGGTCGGCATGGCGCTTCTCCCGCAGATAGTGGTTGGTACCCCGACTTCCGGAAGAGTTCCGCAGCTTGTTCGCGAGCGAACCTCTCGACTTGCTACGTTGAAGTAGAGCACAACGCATCAAGTCCGATAGGATGTTCATTATTTAGATGGCGCGAAATCTTCCATCTCATAAAACTGACGGATTTCGATTTCGGAACTCTCGGGCATGGGGTTGGGCGCGCGCTTTACCCAGCTGATCGCTTCCTCCAACGACTTGCACGTCCATATCCAGTAGCCGGCCACCAGTTCCGACGTGTTGGCGAAAGGCCCCATGCGAACCGTACGGTCCTTCCCGGAGAAGGTCACGCGTACACCTTTGGACGATGGGTGCAGCCCGCCGCCGTCTCGCATGATGCCCGCGGCGACGAGTTCTTCGTTGTACTTGCCCATCGCCTCGAGCAATTCCTGACTGGGCATCACGCCGGCCTCGGATGTCGGGGTGCCCTTCACAAAAATCATGAATCGCATGCTCGTTACTCCAGGTGATTAATGTTACGCGTCATTTGAGATCGAACTTCCGATAGCGCGGCTTTCGTGTATTGCCGGCGAGGGCCACTCCGCCGCGCCTGTACTCGCGCTATCAAGCGCCGGGGATCGGAAGCACAGGCATGATTTCGACGCAATCCCCAGGAAATATCGCGAAGTGAGGATGATTCTCGAAAAGTTTGGCGGCGGCTTCGTGCGAATCCGCGCGCACAATCGTAAAGGCGCCCATTGCATTGCTCGTGTCGACAATCCCGCGTTCGGTGACCTTTTTGGTTTTGCCCAATGGCCCCCCCAATTCGACAATGGCGACCCGATGCTTCTCGACCCAAGCCTTCCAGGCCACCATGCCTTCATGTTCGTTCGCACGCCGATCACCTTCGGGAAGAGCAAACCAGGCTGCACCACGGGGACTGCTTTTGCTGCCAAGGAATACCGCGAGATAGGTATTGCTCATATCGACTCCTTCAATTTGCGTTTGGGGGGAACAACAACTCGATATAGCGGTATAGGTGATCGATGCTCTCGATCGCGACGGCTGCGCCACCCTTGGCCTTCGCCAGAATGAAGGCCCCTTGCAGAACTGCTTGGGTGTGCAATGCCAGGCTCTCGGCGGTCCACGCAGCGC
>JBDTTY010000424.1:0-3027 GCA_040007975.1 Betaproteobacteria bacterium
TCGGCACCTGGTGGGCGCGCCAGGTGCCCTCGACCGGCAGGCCGTCCACTTCCTTCGGCCCGGTCCAGCCCTTGGGCGTGTCGAGGATGATCATCGGCCAGCGCGGCAACGCGGGTGGCTGCGGCGCGTCAGGCGCGCGCGCAGCGGCCTGGATTTGCCGAATATCCGCCAACGCCTTGTCCAGTGTGGCCGCCAGGCTTTGGTGCACCAGCGCGGGGTCATCGCCTTCGACGAAGTGCGGCTCATAGCCGTGCCCGTGCATCAGATCGAAAAGTTCGCTGCGGCCGATGCGTGCCAGCACCGTCGGGTTGGCGATCTTGTAGCCATTGAGGTGCAGTATGGGTAGCACCGCGCCGTCGCGCGCCGGGTTCAGGAACTTGTTCGAGTCCCAACTCGCCGCCAGTGGCCCGGTCTCCGCCTCGCCATCGCCGACGACGCAGGCCACGATCAGACCCGGATTGTCGAAGGCGGCGCCGTACGCATGGGCGAGCGAATAGCCGAGCTCCCCACCTTCATGGATCGAGCCCGGCGTTTCAGGAGCCACGTGGCTGGGGATGCCCCCGGGCCACGAAAACTGACGGAACAGGCGCCGCATGCCGCTGCGGTCGCGTTCGATGGCGGGGTAGTGCTCCGTGTAGGCGCCTTCGAGGTAGGTATTGGCGACGATGCCGGGTCCGCCGTGGCCGGGGCCGACGACGAGGAGCATGTCCAGTTCGTGCGCCTTGATCAGGCGGTTCAGGTGCACGTAGATCAGGTTCAGGCCGGGTGTGGTGCCCCAGTGCCCGAGCAGGCGCCGCTTGATGTGCTGCAGCTCAAGCGGCGTTTCAAGTAGCGGGTTGTCTTGCAGGTAGATCTGCCCCACCGAGAGGTAGTTGGCGGCGCGCCACCAGGCGTGCATCTTGTGCAGCAGGTCGGGGGCGAGGGTGTCAGGCATCTTGGCTCCGGAAATGGGTAATTCCAATGAGCACTCCGAATGAGTACTCCCACTATGACAACAGAACGCGCGGCGGACCGTCTGTGCGCTAGCGGACTCAAGGCGGCGACCGATTCCCCTGCCGCTGGTGGCGACGACACTGGTTCGCTGTTCGCCATTTGGACGGGATGGATGATCCGGCACGCAATCACACATTTTACGTATCAACTGGCGTGTGATGTTCCGGACATCAATGCCGCCGTAACCGAAGATCTTGATGGCCAATGGTGGACGCGTGGTCACAACGTGCTGTGGCTGGTGGCAAAAGCTCTATCGCGCCTGGATGTTTCGGCATTGTCGGCGCGCTATGATTCGATTTTCGAAGTTATCGAGCCGCAATGATCAATTTCCAGCGTGGCGGGCTCTATGCACTCGTGCCACTTTTGGCCGCGTGCGCTGCACCCGCCTTTCCGGGTGGAGAAAACCGCACGCCGACGTACGTCCCCGCCACTGCGACGCCCCCGGCGATCGCGCAGGTAAGCAGCACGTTCACCGGCGCCGTATGGCAATGGGACCGCACCCGGCATCACGACGACCGAACGGTCATGCCTGCATCGCCCGATCGATATACGGTGTCGTTCCAGCCCGGCGGACGCGTAAACGTACTCGCCGATTGCAATCGCGGCACGGGCCCCTACGAAATCAATGGCGAAACAATCAAGATCGGCCCAATCGCCACCACCAAGATGATGTGTTCGCCGGACTCAAAGGACAGGGAGTTCCTTCTCGACCTCGGTACTGTCACGCGGATCGTTGCCGGCTATACAGATCGCGGACAGCTACGGCTGGTGCTTGGTGCCGGTGGCGTCATGGCGTTCACGCGGCAACCTTGATACATCGTCGCGCAAACGCGCGGACGCGGCGCGGCGGTGAAGCACCTGCGCGAGTCAAAACGCAATCCATCGAGGAAGCATCGATCTTGATCAAACCTAAAGTCGGCGTTATTGGACTGGGGGCCATGGGCATGGGAGTGGCGCTTTCCCTACTGCGTGCCGGATTCACGGTTGCGGCGTGCGACGTCCGCGCCGAGGTGCGCGCTGCGATCGAGGTGGCGGGCGGCATTGCGTGCGATACGCCGGCCGCGGTCGGCAAGGTTTCGGATGCGATCATCACGTTGGTGGTCAATGCAGAGCAGACCACGGACGTGCTGTTCGGACCGCATGGGGTGGTTGCCACGCTTGCGCCTGGTTCGGTAGTGATCACCAGCGCCACCGTTGCGCCCGAATTTGCGGTCGCTCTGGGCACGCGCCTGGCCTCGCACGACCTGCTCATGCTCGATGCCCCGCTTTCCGGCGGCGCCGCCAGGGCCGCACAAGGTCAGCTTACGATCATGGCCTCCGGCGCTCCGAGCGCCTTTGCCAAGGCGCGTCCGGTGCTCGATGCGATCGCGGCCAAAGTCTACGAATTAGGCGATGCCCCGGGCGCAGGGTCGACCGTAAAGATGGTCAATCAATTGCTCGCGGGTGTGCATATTGCCGCCGCTGCCGAAGCGATGGCACTGGGAATCCGCGCCGGCGCCGACCCCGCGCAACTGTTCGAAGTCATCAGCAACAGCGCCGGGTCATCGTGGATGTTCCAGAACCGCGTCCCGCACATTCTTGCGGGCGATTACACACCGCTCTCGGCGGTCAACATCTTCGTCAAGGACTTGGGACTGGTCTCCGACGCAGCACGCAAGATGGTATTTCCGGTACCGCTGACTGCCGCCGCGCTGCAGATGTTCGTCGCCGCCAGCGCATCGGGCCACGGCGCAGAGGACGACTCGGCCGTGATCAAAGCCTATGCGGCGCTGACCGGCATCACGCTCCCCGCGAAGAAGGAGGCGTAATTACCGAGGACGGCGTATCGGCTTCCGAGAAAGTTGGATGACCGCAATCGATAGCGAACGAATCAATCCCCCACAGTACGTCGAAAGGAGCCCAATCACATCGCCGACGCGCAACCCGCCTAATACGTGCCGGGGTATTGTCCACCATCCATCAGGATGTTCTGTCCGACAATGTAACCAGCGTGCGCGCTGCATAAAAACGCGCACATCGCGCCGAATTCCTCGG
>JBDTTY010000425.1:0-3022 GCA_040007975.1 Betaproteobacteria bacterium
TTTCTGTCCGTGCGACGAATGCAAGGGACGGACCTGTCCAGCTTGATCGACGGGGCGCGGCAACGGATGCGGCAGGTCGGCATGAGCGATGAGCAGATCCGCAACGTCGAGGCCAGCGGCACGGTGCAGCCCCGCTTCACGCTGATCGCCCCGATCGGTGGCGTGGTGGTGGAGTTGTTGGCGCGGGAGGGTATGTCCGTCCTGCCGGGTGCGACGCTGTTTCGAATCAATGGCAACAGCACCATTTGGGCCAATGCGGAGATCCCGGAAAGTCAGATGGCGTTGGTTCGTGTTGGCACGGCGGTCGAAGCGCGTTCGCCCGCTGTGGCGGATGCAGTGTTCAAGGGTCGCGTGCAGGCGATCCTGCCGGAGGTCAATCCGGCCACGCGCACGCTGAAAGCCAGGATTGAACTGGGGAACCCGCAAGGGCGGCTGTCACCCGGCATGTTTGTGACGGTCAACTTTGCGGCACTAGGTGGGCGCCCCCTGTTGCTGGTTCCAAGCGAGGCGGTGATCCAGACCGGCAAGCGAAGCGTGGTGATGGTGGCCGAGGGCGACGGTAAATTCCGCTCGGCCACGGTCGAAGTGGGCCTCGAAAGCAATGGCCAAACCGAAATCAAGCGCGGTCTCGAGCTTGGGCAGAAGGTGGTCGTATCCGGGCAGTTCCTGATTGACTCGGAGGCCAGCCTTAGCGCGTTCGAGGCGCGCGTGGGGGACGCCAAGACGGACAGTGCGACTGACTTGCCGACGCATCGCAGTACGCCCGACGTGCGCGCCATCGACAAGGGCGATGGCATGGGCAACCGATCGCCGACGACGCCCAAGGGAACCGCGAAATGATCGCCCGACTGATCCGGTGGTCGATCACGAATCGCGCGCTGATTCTGCTGGGTACTGCACTGCTGGCGATGTGGGGACTTTTGGCCGTCAAAGCGACCCCGCTGGATGCGCTGCCCGATCTGTCCGACGTGCAGGTGATCATTCGCACCAGCTGGCCCGGGCAGGCGCCACAGATTGTCGAGAATCAGGTCACCTATCCACTGACGACAACAATGCTTTCGGTGCCCGGGGCCAAGGTCGTGCGCGGTTTTTCGTACTTCGGTGATTCGTTTGTTTACGTGATCTTCGAGGACGGTACCGATCCGTACTGGGCGCGCTCGCGCGTGCTCGAATACTTAAGTCAGGTACAGGCGCGGTTGCCAGCTGCGGCCAAGGCAACGTTGGGCCCCGATGCGACGGGCGTGGGATGGATCTTCGAATACGCGATCGTCGACCGCACCGGCAAGCACGATCTTGCGCAATTGCGCTCGCTGCAGGACTGGTTCCTCAAGTTCGAATTGAAGTCGGTGCCCAATGTGTCTGAAGTTGCAAGCGTGGGTGGCATGGTCAAGCAGTATCAGATCGTGCTCGATCCCGATCGCATGCGCGCGTACAACCTGACGCAAGCGCGCATCACGGATGCCATTCGCAAATCGAATCAGGAGGCGGGCGGCGCATCGCTGGAATTGGGCGAAGCCGAGTACGTGGTGCGTGCGTCCGGCTATTTGAAGTCCCTGGATGACATGCGCAAGATTCCGCTCATCACGACGGATGCGGGCACGTCCGTTCGCCTCGGTGACGTGGCGCGGGTGCAGTTGGGCCCGGAGATGCGCCGCGGCATTGCCGAACTTGACGGCGAAGGTGAGGTGGCGGGCGGCATTGTCGTGATGCGCTTCGGCAAGAACGCGCTGGAGACCATCGACGCGGTCAAGGCCAAGCTCGCCTCGCTCAAGTCGAGCCTGCCTCCGGGTGTGGAAATTGTGACGACCTACGACCGGTCGGAGTTGATCAAACGCGCCGTCGACAACCTGGGTCAAAAATTGCTCGAGGAATTTTTGGTCGTCGCTCTCGTGTGCTGGGTGTTTTTGTTTCACCTGCGCTCGGCCTTTGTCGCTATTGTCTCGTTGCCGCTGGGAATTCTCGCGGCATTCATCGTCATGCGCTATCAGGGCATCAACGCCAACATCATGTCACTGGGCGGTATTGCCATCGCCATCGGCGCCATGGTCGATGCGGCGGTCGTGATGATCGAGAACGCGCACAAGCACATCGAACGCTGGCAACACGAGCATCCGGGGCAAAAGCTGGGAGGTGAAACGCAATGGCAGGTGATCGAGGATGCGGCCGTGGAGGTCGGGCCGGCCCTGTTCATATCATTGTTGATCATCACGCTGTCATTTATCCCGGTGTTTACGCTGGAGGCGCAGGAAGGGCGACTGTTCGCGCCACTCGCGTTCACCAAGACCTACGCAATGGCGGCCGCGGCGGGGCTGGCGGTCACACTCGTTCCGGTGTTGATGGGGTACCTGATCCGCGGACGTATCCCGAACGAGCAAAGCAATCCGCTGAACCGCTTCCTGATTGCGATCTACCGGCCGCTGCTGGACGGCGTGCTGCGCTTTCCCAAGGCAACCTTGGCCGTCGCCGTGCTGATTCTTGCCGCGACCGCGTGGCCGATTCTGGAGGTCGGCGGCGAATTCATGCCGGCGATGGATGAAGGAGATCTCCTTTACATGCCCTCGGCGTTGCCAGGACTCTCCACCGGCAAGGCGGCGGAATTGCTGCAGCAAACGGATCGCCTGATCAAGTCCGTTCCCGAGGTGTCGACCGTATTCGGCAAAGCAGGAAGGGCAGAGACCGCCACGGACCCGGCGCCGCTGGAAATGTTCGAGACCGCGATTCAGTTCAAGCCACGCGAGCAGTGGCGGCCGGGAATGACGCCGGACAAGTTGGTCGAGGAGTTGGATCGGATCGTGAGGGTGCCGGGACTCACCAACATCTGGGTGCCGCCCATCCGCAATCGAATCGACATGATGGCAACCGGCATCAAGAGTCCGGTCGGAGTGAAAGTCGCGGGCGCCGACCTGGCTGAAATTGATCGCATTACCGGCGAAATTGAACGCGCGGTCAAAACAGTGCCGGGGGTGGCTTCGGCGCTCGCCGAGCGCCTGACGGGCGGACGTTACATCGACGTGAACATCGA
>JBDTTY010000426.1:0-3018 GCA_040007975.1 Betaproteobacteria bacterium
TGTTGCCGACCATGAAGCCGACCCGCCAGCCGGCCATGTTGTAGCTCTTCGACATCGTGAAGAACTCCACTGCCACGTCGCGCGCGCCCGGGACCTGCATGATCGACGGCGCCTTCCAGCCATCGAAGCAGATGTCGGCGTAGGCTAAGTCGTGCACGACGTAGATGCCATACTCCTTCGCCAGCGCGATGATCTTCTCAAAGAACGGCAACTCGACGCACTGGGCCGTGGGGTTGGCCGGAAAATTAATGATGAGCATCTTCGGCTTCGGGAAGCTCATCCGGATCGTGTGCTCCAGCTCGGCGAAGAAATCGACGTCAGGCGTCATCTGCACCTGCCGGATATCCGCGCCCGCGATCACCGGACCGTAAATGTGAATCGGGTAGCTGGGATTGGGCACCAGCACGGTATCGCCGCGGCCGAGCGTGGCCAGCGCAAGATGCGCGATGCCTTCCTTGGAGCCGATGGTGACGATCGCCTCGCTTTCGGGATCGAACTCGACGCCCCAACGCCGCTGGTACCAGTGGCAAATTGCGCGGCGCAGCCGCGGTATGCCCTTGGACACCGAGTACCCGTGGGTATCGGGCCGCTGCACCGTCTCGATCAGCTTGTCGACGATGTGCTGCGGCGTGGGTCCATCGGGATTGCCCATGCCGAAGTCGATGATGTCCTCGCCACGACGGCGCGCGGCCATCTTCAATTCGGCGGTGATCGAAAAGACGTACGGGGGCAGGCGCTCGATGCGCGAGAATTGTGTTGCCGGAGGGGTGGCCATGCTGTGCTTTCTGCGTGAGCGCCCGGAACCGTCCGAGCGACGTAGATATAGGGTGTGGTGGGTGAATGTTGCGGCTGCGATTTTACCTGTTGTGTTGCATTGCGGCAATGTTAGGAAAAACTGAGTTTTTCGGGGTCCGAGCATCCGCTGCAAAGAAGCGTCTCTCGTGCCGGTCGGCGCCTATTGCTGTCGATCGTCGTTTTGATACATTGTGCGGATTCTTGCATTTCCCGCATTGTGGCTTTCGAATGAAATTTCATCTGCAGACGCCCTCGTCGTTTCTTGTTACTGCACTGGGC
The DNA here is from genome assembly GCA_040007975.1 of Betaproteobacteria bacterium. Lineage (GTDB taxonomy): Bacteria > Pseudomonadota > Gammaproteobacteria > Burkholderiales > Casimicrobiaceae > VBCG01. Next base: position 1,075 of record JBDTTY010000426.1, read on the forward strand.
GACGATTGGATTCGGATAGGAACAACCGAATACCACGAAAACATCGTGCTAACCCCCGATGCCATTCATGCTGGCTGGGCGCCGACGGGTTTTGGCGATCTCGACGAAGCCGCGTTTGCCGGGTTGCGGCAGTACGACCCTGAAATCGTGTTGCTGGGCACCGGGGCGCGACAGGTGTTTCCACCTCCGGCGCTGGTTCGTTCGTTGACCGAAGCGCGGATCGGCTTCGAACCGATGGACACGCGGGCCGCATGTCGCACGTTCAATATCCTGATGGCCGAAGGCCGCCGCGTGGTGGCGGCGCTGATTCTCAAGTAGCCCACACGAACGCTACCGCTGCTCCGGCGTCATTCGCCCATCTGCAACAACGTGCCGTGATTGCGGGCATAGCGAATTGCCGCGCGAAACAGCAGGATGCTGATGGCGAGATACACGACATTGAGGCCGACGGCCCACCAGAACGAGCCCCACGGAAAAATGCCGTGCAACAGCAACGCGCGCATGCCCTCGAACACATGCGCCGGTGGCAACGCCAACGCAATCGCCTGCAATCCCGACGGCAACACGCTGATCGGGTAGTACACGCCTGACACCGGCGCCACCAGAAAGATCGCAGCCCACGCAAGCTCTTCGGCACCCAGCCCCCAGCGCAGGATCAGCGCGGAGACGGCGAGACCGATCGCCCAGCCAAACATGATCAACAGGGTGAAAAACGCGATCAGTGGAAAGCCCATCGCAAAGATCGAGTACCGGAACAGGAGCCACGCGAACAGGCACGCCCCACCGACGCCGATAAGCGTTCGCAGCATGCTCATCACGATCTGTCCGGCAATGAATTCGGAAAGCCGCAGCGGACTCACGAATAGATTGGCGAGATTGCGCGCGTACAACTCTTCGACAAATGTCAGCGACACACCGAGCTGGCCGCGAAAGAGCACATCCCAAAGCAGCACGGCGCCGATGAAAAACCCAGGCGCATCCTGCAGAAAACTGTTGGTCGGTTGCAGGTAAATCGTGAGGAAGGCCCACAGCACCATCGTCACGGTGGGGTAATACGCCATCGACACGATACGCGGCCACGACTTCAACAGTAGATACGCATGACGCCGCACCAACGCGCGGACGCGCCGCGCGGACGCGGCCATGCCCACCTGCGGATGCCGGACGGCAATGATCGAGGGCGCTCGCACGATGAGCCTATCGCTCCAGCGCCGCAGGATTGGCGCCGTCGCTGCCGCGCGCGATGTCCAGAAATACCTGCTCCATGTTGCCCCGCCCATAGCGGGCCAGCAGCTCGATCGGCGAACCGCGGTCCACGATCCTGCCCGCGCGCAGCATGATCACGTCACCGCACATGCGCTCGACCTCGCCCATGTTGTGCGATGCAAGCAGCATCGTGCAGTGGCTCGCGCGCTGATAGTCCTCGAGGTAGGTGCGCATCCGGTCGCCGATGTCCGGGTCAAGCGATGCGGTGGGCTCGTCCAGCAGCAGCAACTCGGGATAATTGAGCAGTGCCTTGGCCAGGGAGACGCGCGTTCGTTGTCCCGCGGAAAGTTGGCCGTACGGACGCTTCAACAACGGCGCCAGATCGAACTGGGCGGCCAATTCGGCGATGCGCCCGGACGGATCGATCAGACCGTAGAGATCCGCGAAGACACGCAAATTTTCGGCCACCGTGAGGCGCTTGGGCAGATCGACATAGGGCGACGTGAAATTCATCCGCGGCAACACGCGATACCGGCGGCGCAACATGTCCTCGCCCAGTACCGTGATGCTGCCGGCGGTCGGACGCAGGAGTCCCATCAACATCGACAGCGTGGTGGTCTTGCCGGCCCCATTGCCGCCAAGCAGCGCCGTGGTGGATCCGCGACGTACCGCAAATGTGAGGCCGCACACCGCCTGAATCTCGCCATAATTCTTGCGCAGGTCCGTGACGACGATGGC
>JBDTTY010000427.1:0-2984 GCA_040007975.1 Betaproteobacteria bacterium
CCGGAACGCCCACCATGGTGCTGGCGGTGCTGCGGTTTTCCATGTTCACGGCCACCCGCTGGCGCAGCTTGATCTTGTGGAAATCGCTCTCGTTGGCGCGGTAGGTGGACTCGGTCCACGAGCCGGAATCGGCATAGTCGTAGAACATGCGGGGCACGCGCTGCTGTGCCAAAACGCGCAAGTCTTCAATGGTGGTGATGACGCTCATCATTTTTCCCGAAACACGCCGTGTCAAAGCACAGCTTGTAAAGCCGCTACTCTACACGCGAAGCCGTTTACTTGCCCGGAGGTCAGGCTCGTGCGAGCACCCGCACCGGGATTTCCTGATACGGGCGAAATCCGGCGTTTTCGTAGATACGGCGCGCGTTTGGATTGTCCTGCATCACATGCAGAAACGGCGTCTGGCCGCGAGCGAGTTCGATGCGGATCAAATGTGCCACCAAGCGCCGCGCCAGTCCTCGCCGCTGAAATTCAGGATGCGTGCACACGCCGCTGATCTCGCGCAGCTTACCTGCCTGCATCCGCTCACCGGCCATGGCCACCAGTCGCGTGCCCTCAAACACGCCGTAGTATTCACCCAGTTCGATGGTGCGCGCCGCAAATGGACCCGGCGGCGCAATCGCTACCAATGCCAGCATCTGCGGCACATGTGTCGCGTCAAGTTGAACGGGGTTGAACGCGGGGTCAGCCATCGGCAGGTCGCGGTCCCAGATCATTTGCAGCGCCGATGAATCGACTTCGAGCGACCACCCAGCGGGCGTTGCCCCGGCCCAGCCGCCGCAATAGAAGTGCTCGCCGCTGGCGCAATACGGCGTCAAAGCATCGAAGTCAGGATGGACGACGTCGACAAACGCCACGATCGGCGAGAATCCCATCGCGTAACGGCGTGCGGTGGCCGTACCAGCGGCAAAATGGTTCTGCGGTCCAGCCAGCGTGTGCCAGACTATATTGGCGAGAAGATGCAATGGCATGGATTTTCAGTTGCCTTTGCTCATTCGTAGGCGAGGCTTCAGCCTCGCGCGATCGTCCATTGCGAGGCTGACGCCTCGCCTACAATATTCATGACTACGATTTGCCGGTGTTGCTCTGGCAATTGAACGGCAGCACGTTCATTGGAACATCGGTGTGATTTTCGCCCTTGACGGTCATCTTGTCGGGGGTCGGCGCAAAGCCGCAGATCCACGCCACCGGCACGACCGCGGCATCGTCAACGACGGCGGGACGCAGTGTCAGCACCTTGCCGCTGATGAGGCCATGCGCGTTGTTGCCAAACGTGATGTGAATAGCGCCATCCTGCACGGTCACCGCGCTGACAAGATTGCTGACGATCTTGTTGGCTGCCGGGATGCCGGCGGCGGCGTTGTCGGCAGGCAGCGCTTGCGCGGCGGCCCACATCGCTTCGACGGGTTTCTTCGCAAGATTGGCGAGTGGTACTGCCGTGACGATCTGGTCACGGACGATGCTGTTTTGAAAGGATGGAACGGCCAATGTCGCGAGTATGCCGACAATCGCCAACGCGATCGTCACCTCCATCAGCGAAAAACCAGCTACTGCGCCGCGCATGGTTCACCTTGATCCATCCTCGAACCGGCATGATAGCCGGTCGAGTTCGTCGCCGTTGTTACTTGCGTCCGGCGACGGCGACGGTGGTGGCGATCTCGCGGCACTTGCGGTCCGTGCCACGCAATGACTTGGCGGCCGTTTCGGCATCCTTGCTGCGGCCCTGACGCTGCGCGATCGATGCCATGCCGCACAGCGCGTCCGGGTTGTCGGGATCGGCAAGTAGCGCTCGATCAAATGCCGCACGGGCCTGCGGCAAACGGTCCAGTTGTACACTGAGCGTACCAATTTGCACCAGGCTGTACACATCGAGTTCGTTAGCCACGGCGGCGTGCTCGAATGCCTTCAATGCGGCCTCCGGCTCCTTGAGGTCGAGATTGACCTGCGCCAGATTGCGCCACGCCAGCGGATCGTTCGGTGCCAATTGCGTGGCCTTGGTGCCCGCTTCGAGCGCATCGTTGAACTGGCGCATGTTGGAGTAACCGGAGCTCAATTCCTTCCAGGCGGTGGCGTTGCCGGGTTGCTTACGCGTCCACTCCGATGCAAACAGCACGAGCACATTCCAGTTGCCTGCGGCCTTGAGATCGAGCACCTTGCCGGCAAAGTAGGTGCCAGGGTCGACTTCCTTGGTGGCGTGCGCCGGAAGCTTGGCTGCAGCCGCGGGTGCCGACGCGGCGGCACCGGTATTGGCCGGCGTAGCCACGGCATACGCGGAATCGCGATCACTGGGGGCCACCATCCACCAGATGCCCACCACCAGCGCCACCACGACCGGCGTCGCAAACATTGCATATTTGCGCATCGCGTTCGAGCGTGACCGCGGTGGCACGAAGTCGTCTTCGTCATCTGACGATTGCGCGTTAACCCGCTTCAATGGGACGGCGGCGCGCACCGGCAGCTTCGGATCGTCGACGCGACGTTGCCGACGTTCGAGTTTCAGCAACGTTGTGCGGGCCTTGAGGTAGGCGGCAATCGCAGCAGGCTGATCGCCTTCGTGCTGCGCAATGACGTGGGCCCACAACGGTAAATCAATGTTGCCATCCTTGTATTCGCGCATGGCTTCCGCCATCAACGGGTCGCCGGGCGGCAGTGCCGGGATCGGGGTTGGTGACGCGGCACCCGCCGCGGTGGGCATGGGTGCACGCTTGGCACCGAATGCGACCAGGTCGATTTCCTGCGCGGCAACGGGTTCGACGGCGTCCAGCCGGAGTTCGAGCGCTGCGGACGCCGTTGGGGCCACGACTGCCGGCGCGGTAGTGGGCTTCGCTACGGCGGGCATGACCTCGATTTCGATGAGTTGCAGGTCGGCAAGCGCGGCAGGCGCGACGTCGACCGGCTTCTGGGCCGGGGATGGCGTCAGCGACAGTTCGACAGCCGGGAAATCGGGCGTCGGGGCGACAGCCTCAGGGGTGGTGTCGCGTTGC
>JBDTTY010000428.1:0-2971 GCA_040007975.1 Betaproteobacteria bacterium
GGCAGTTCCTGCGACGTCTTCACGTCCTTGCCGTCGACCTTGAGAATGATGTCGCCCACTTCGACGCCTGCCTTGGCGGCCGGGCCATCTTTCTCGATGCCATTGACTAGTGCACCTCGCGGCGAATCGAGACCGAAACCGGCGGCATCTTCCTTGCTGACCGGTTGGATCTGGACGCCGATGCGGCCCCGCGTGACTCGACCCTTGTCCTTCAACTGACTGACCGTGTTCATCGCTATGTCGATCGGAATCGCGAATGCGAGGCCCATGTATCCGCCGGTGCGCGAATAGATCAGCGAATTGATGCCCACGACTTCGCCCTTCATGTTGATAAGCGGGCCGCCGGAATTGCCCGGATTGATCGCGACGTCGGTCTGGATGAACGGCACCAGATTTTCCTGCGGCAGATCACGACCCTTGGCGCTGACGATGCCCGCGGTCATGGTGCTGTCGAGGCCGAAGGGCTTGCCGATTGCCACCACCCATTCGCCTACCTTGAGCTTGTCGGGATCCCCGATTGAAACTTTGGGCAGGTCTTTCGCTTCGATCTTGAGCAGCGCGATGTCCGTGCGCTTGTCGGCACCGATCACCTTGGCCTTGAAGTCGCGCTTGTCGAACAATTTGACCGTGACTTCGTCGGCGCCATCGACCACATGGGCATTGGTAATGATGAATCCGTCGCCGCCGATGATGAATCCAGAGCCAACCGATTGCGCTTCGGGTTCGCGTTCCTGCCCACGCCGCGGTGGCACCTGGCCAAAGCGTTTGAAAAATTCATAGAACGGGTCGTCTTCCGACAATTCGGGCATGCCGCGCGCGCTGCGCTTTGATTTTTGCGTGACATCGATCGAAACCACCGCTGCGCTGTTTCGTTCGTAGAGCTCGGTAAAGTCCGGCAGACCGACGCCTCTGCCCTGGCCGACGGCCACAGGAACGAACGCCGCGCTCGTCACAAGTGCAAAGGCTCCGGCCAACATTGCGGGACGGAAGAAAAGGCGCTTCGACATGGAAATCCTCGTGCGTATCAATGAAATGAAATTGCTAAAAATGGCGACAGGAGCGGATTCAAGGAGGAGGACGGCGTGCTACCGATTGGGCAATCTGTCGCACCGTCGCAGGTGGGGCTTCGCCGAGCACCGTCACGACAAACGCCTCATTGCGCGTGCTGTACACGTTGAGCGCACCTTGCTGCGTCAAGCCGATCTGCGTTTGCGTGACCGTCAGTGGTTCGATGAAGACGCTGACCGCCACCAAGCCATCGGACAATACGATGTGCGCCACCGGATCGCGCTTGCCGCGCAGCGTCCGATACCCTTCGTTGATCTTGGCGAAACCCGGTGGAATCTTGCCAACCATCCAGCCGGTGTCGTGCTTCACGACCTCGCCTCCGGCCGATTGGCGAATCTGCCATTCGGGTGCCGTGGCGGTCCACGATGGCTTGACCATGTCCCGATCGATCTTGGCGTTGACCGTGAGTTCGGTAAACGCGAATTGCTCGACGACTTCACCACGCTCGTTGACGAGGCGTGCCTTGAGCAGGATGCCCGTGGCGGCATCGGACCAGAACTTGTGGCCATAGCGCAAGCCGTCCTTGGGTTCAAACACCACGACGTCGGCCGCATGACCCGCGATCCGCTCTCCGGCAATCAGCCGGAAATCGTAATACTGCGCCAGGCTTAGGATTTGCTCCGGCGACAACGATGGAAACGCATTGCGAAACGTCCGCGGTTCGATCCGCATCAACTTGGCATCGGGGAAGTAGTACCGCACTTCTCCACCGCTGCGAATGACCTCGCGCGGCGCACCATCGAGACTGACCAGCTTCTCCCATTCCTGACCGCCATCGCTCATATGCACGATGCGCGACGTCTCCATGCGGCCACCCAATTGGTAGACGATGGTGCCCGTATAGTTGAGGGTCTTGGCGGCGGTGGCCACGCGCGACAGCCATTGCGCAGCATCTTGTGCCAACGCCACCGGCGCCGCCAGCACGAGGGTCAGCAACACCGCACCGGCCCCGGCGCGATACGACCAGTGCGGTTTGATCGACAACATCGGCATCATCGTTTCAATCGCATTACGGACGTGGCGCCGTTCCGGAAGCGACCGCAGAGCGCAGGTACATGCTGCCGCCCTGGATGGCGGTGGCCGGCGAATACTCCTGATGTGCAACCAGGTATTCGGTCGGAACGTCACCGGCCACCATGACTTGCGCGGCACGCACGGTGCTCGCTTCGCGCGCTTTGGCCATGGCGGTGGTCGGTGCATCCACCATCGAAAAGGCGGTCCAGCCGACAACCGTGACCGCAGCCAATGTTGCGGCCACCGCCCATGCAAACGTCGCCGGCGCGGCTTGTCGTGCCGATCGCGATGCGGCCGGCGCAAGAACCGTGGGTTCGGCCGCCAGCGTGGCGGCAAAGCGTTGACCAAATCCGCGCGACACGCCCTGGGCGCCGCGCAAATGGTCACCAATCACGTGGTAGCAGGACCAGGTCTGCATCGACGCATCAGCCTTGAGTTCCGCGCACATGCGCTCGAACTCCGCATCGTCCAGATCACTGTCCATCAGACGCGAAATATGCTCGTTCATCACCATCTCCGGTTCACATCGGTGCCAAGCTGCGGGCGCAACTCGGCGGCAATCGCTTCGCGCGCGCGGAAAATTCGCGAACGCACCGTGCCGATTGGACAATTCATCACAGCGGAAATTTCCTCGTAACTCAAACCTTCGATCTCGCGCAGCGTAATGGCTGTACGCAGATCCTCGGGCAGTGCGTCCATCGCCCGGTTGACGGTTTCGGCGATCTGCTTGCCCACCAATTCGTCTTCCGGGGTGGAACTGTTGCGGAGCGCATCAGCGTCTTCAAAGCTCTCTGCTTCCTCGTTGTCGAATGACGTTGTGGTGGGCGCACGCCTACCCATGGCCACCAGATAGTTCTTCGCCGTGTTGATCGCGATGCGATACAACCAC
>JBDTTY010000429.1:0-2944 GCA_040007975.1 Betaproteobacteria bacterium
TGCGGCGACTGCGGGCGGCAGCTTGCTCGCGACATCCACGGCGGCGCATGCGCTGGCGGACGACGCCCTGGAAAAAAACCTTCCGCCCAACGTACCGGAATGGACGCGCACGCTGGGTGGGCCGATTCTGGCTTCACCTTATGGCGTCCCATCGCAATACGAGGCCAACGTCAGGCGGCGCGAAAGTCCGGGCCTCACCCGCACGCCGCAGTCGTCGGTTGCGTTTACGCCGTTGCAGAATCTCTTTGGCATCATCACGCCGTCAGGCCTGCACTTCGAGCGGCATCATGCCGGCGTGCCAACGATCGATCCCCATCAGCATCGATTGATGATTCATGGGTTGGTGGCCAATCCGCGCATCTACACGATGGATGACATCGTGCGTTTTCCATCGGTATCGCGTGTGCACTTCATCGAGTGTGGTGCGAACACAGGCATGGAGTGGGGCAACGTCGCAGTGCCGACGGTTCAATACACGCACGGCATGCTCTCGTGCAGCGAATGGACGGGTGTGCCGCTGGCCACGTTACTCGACGAAGCGGGCGTGGATCGCCGCAAGGCCAAATTCGTGCTGGCGGAAGGGGCGGACGGCGCGGCGTTGACGCGCACGGTATCGATGCAGATGGCGCTTGACGATGCGCTGGTCTGCTACGGTCAGAACGGCGAAATGTTGCGCCCCGAGCAAGGTTATCCATTGCGACTGCTCGTCCCCGGCGTACAAGGCGTTTCAAGCGTGAAGTGGCTGCGACGCATCGAAGTTGGCGATCAACCGTGGAACACGCGTGAGGAATCGATCCATTACAGCGACCTGATGCCGGGCGGAATTTCGCGGCAGTACACTTGGATTCAGGAGGCGAAGAGCGTAATCACCTCGCCCTCGGGCGGACAGGTGTTGCTCGACCGCGGCTCTCACGAGATCAGGGGCCTGGCCTGGTCGGGGCGCGGCAAGGTACGACGCGTGGATGTCTCGACGGACGGCGGCCGCAATTGGCGCACGGCACGCTTGCAGGAACCGGTACTCAACAAGGCGTTGACGCGCTTTCGCATCGACTGGACATGGAACGGCGCGCCGGCATTGCTGCAATCGCGCGTCACCGACGACACGGGTTTCGTGCAGCCCACGATTCGGCAGTTGCGCGAGGTGCGTGGCAGGCGTTCGATCTATCACAACAACGCGATCCAGACATGGCGCGTGGACGCGACGGGCGAGGTCAGCAATGTCCAGGTGCTCTGAAGTCGCGCGCAGTGGTACGCGGCGACCGCGCACCGCGATCGTCGTCGTGGTCGCATTCGCCGGTGCGCTCACCGCCGTCGCAGCACCACTGCAGTTCGGCTTCGGCAAACCCGCAACACCGCGCGAAATCGCGGGTTGGGATATCGACGTGCGGCCCGACGGGAAGGGGCTTCCACCTGGCCGCGGTACGGTGATGCAAGGGCAAGCGATCTACGATGAGAAGTGCACGAGTTGTCATGGCACGTTCGGCGAGTCGAACAGCTATCTGCAGATTGCCGGTGGCGTGGGTTCGCTCGGCACCGATCAGCCGGTGCGCACAGTGGGCAGCAAACTCAACTACGCCACGACGTTGTGGGATTACATCAATCGCGCGATGCCGTTCAACGCACCGCAATCGTTGACGGCGGACGAGGTCTACGCACTGACTGCCTATGTGCTCAATCTCAACGACATCCTGCCGGCCGACGCGACGCTGGATCAACAATCACTGCCGCAAGTGAAGATGCCCAATCGCAATGGCTTCACGACGGCGCATGGCTTCATGCAGCGCAACGGCAAGCCAGACACCAGCAACACAGCGTGCATGACCAATTGCGTCACGACGGTGAAATTGTCATCAGAGTTGCCGGAATACGCGCGCGACCAACACGGCAACCTGGCGGAACAAGCTGCGGGCGTTGGGGTTTCGACACGAGTGTCTGCGGGGGCATCGGCGAGTCCGAAGTCGGGTTCGGCACTGGCACAGGCCAACGCTTGCACGACCTGCCATGACGTTGCCGAACGCAAGATCGGCCCGGGCTGGCGGGAAGTGGCAACCAAATACAGAGGCGACAGCGGCGCGGAAGCGCGGCTTTTGGCCAAGGTCAAGGCGGGCGGGGTGGGTGTCTGGGGCAATATTCCGATGCCGCCTCAAGCCCATCTCAAAGACGGCGACGGGAAGGCTCTGATCCAGTGGATCCTTGGCGGCGCCCGGCCGTGAGCGGCGGCCGCATTTTGCGTATGGCCGTGGGTATGGTGTGCATTGCCTGAAGCTGGGGCTAGAATGTCAGGTTGGTCGAACGACGGGTCGGTTAGAACAAGGAGAGGTCACGATGGATATGCAACGCAGAGATGTTTTGAAGAAGAGCGGCGGCGTGTCATTGCTGACGCTGTTGGTGGCGGCCGGGTGGATGACACCCGGAGAAGCATCGGCGCAAGCGGCATGGAATGCTGCGGCGTTCGACACCAAGACGATGGACGATACGATGAAGGCCCTTGGCGGCGGGACGCCCGTGGCCAGCAAGGACATCACCTTCCTGCAGACGCCCGACATCGCAGAAAATGGTGCGGTCGTGCCGATCGGCATCAGCAGCGCGATACCCAAGACGACGGCCATTGCGATTCTGGTCGAGAAGAATCCCAACATGCTGGTGGCCATGTTCGAATTGCCCGCAGGCACCGAGCCATCGATTTCCACTCGTGTGAAGATGGGGCAAAGCTCCAACGTTTACGCATTGGTCAAGGCCGACGGCAAGTACTACACCGCGGTCAAGGAAATCAAAGTCACGCTGGGCGGCTGCGGCGGCTGACGCCCGCATCCACCGCACAAAGGAGAATCGAGATGGCAGATCCGATGCGAATTCGCGCCAACGTGACCGGTGATACCACCGAAGTCCGGGTGCTCATGAGCCACGAAATGGAAACCGGTCAACGCAAGGATGCGGCAGGCAA
>JBDTTY010000430.1:0-2936 GCA_040007975.1 Betaproteobacteria bacterium
TATCACGTCAAGGACAACGCCATCGTTCGCGTCGAAGGCCGCAAAGGACCCGCCAACGAAGAGCGGCTGTGCGTCAAGGGCCGCTTCGGTTTTGACTACGTGGCGCATCCGCAGCGACTGACCAAGCCGCTGATCCGCAAGCCAGGAATGAAGAAATCGGCGGACTTCACGATGGACCCGGGCGACCCGCTATCCGTGTTCCGCGAAGCCACGTGGGAAGAGGCGCTGGCATTGGCTGGCGGCACGCTCGCCAGCATTCGCGACACGCACGGCAAGCGCGCACTCGCCGGATTCGGCTCCGCCAAGGGCTCTAACGAAGAGGCGTACCTGTTCCAGAAGCTGGTACGCACAGGCTTTGGTTCCAACAATGTTGACCATTGCACGCGGTTGTGTCACGCGTCGAGCGTGGCGGCGCTTCTGGAAGGAATCGGCTCCGGTGCGGTGTCCAATCCCGTCATGGACGTGCTCGATGCCGAGGTGATCTTCATCATCGGCGCCAACCCCACTGTCAATCATCCGGTGGCGGCCACGTGGATCAAGAACGCGGTCAAGAATGGCAGCAAGCTGATCATCGCCGATCCGCGTCGCTCGGATCTCGCGCGACTCGCCACGCACTTCATGCAATTCCGCGCCGACACCGACGTTGCGCTACTCAACGCTATGATGCATGTGATCGTCCATGAACAATTGGTCGACGCGGAATTCATCAAGGACCGCACCAGCGGCTTCGACGAATTGCGCCGCAATGTGGAAGGCATGAGCCCGGAAGCGATGGCGCCGATCTGCGGCATTGATGCCGACACGATCCGCACGGTCGCGCGATTGTATGCATCATCAAATGCCTCGATCATCCTGTGGGGCATGGGCATTTCGCAGCATATCCACGGCACCGACAATGCGCGCTGCCTGATCGCGCTGGCGCTGATGACGGGTCAAGTGGGTCGCCCCGGTACCGGACTCCATCCGCTGCGTGGTCAAAACAACGTTCAGGGTGCCTCCGACGTCGGGCTGATTCCAATGATGCTCCCCGACTATCACCGCATCGACGATCCGGTGTGGCGCGCGAAGATCGAAGCGCTATGGGGCACGCCGCTTGACCCGAAGCCCGGCCTGACGGTGGTCGAGATCATGGATGCGGTGCACGCCGGCGAGATTCGCGGCATGTACATCATGGGCGAGAATCCGGCGATGTCGGATCCCGACGTCAATCACGCACGTGCTGCGCTGGCCGATCTCGAGATGCTGGTCGTGCAGGATATCTTTCTCACCGAAACGGCGTATCTCGCCGACGTGATCCTGCCGGCATCCGCATTCCCTGAAAAGACCGGCACGTTTACCAATACCGACCGCACGGTGCAGCTTGGCCGGCAGGCGTTGCAGCCACCCGGCGAAGCGCGGCAGGATCTGCGGATCATCGTCGACATGGCGATGCATCTGGGTCTTGAATGGAAATACGATCATCCGCGCGACGTCTTTGCCGAAATGCGCGCGGCAATGCCGTCCATTGCCGGCATCACCTGGGAGCGACTCGAAGCGGAACACGCGGTCACCTATCCGTGCGAAGAAGAAGGCGATCCGGGCGAGCCCATCATCTTTACCGAATCCTTCCCAACCACCAGCGGACGGGGCAAGTTCGTTCCTGCCAACATTATTCCCGGCGCCGAGCAGCCCGATGCCGAGTTTCCTTTTGTGTTGATCACCGGACGCCAGTTGGAGCATTGGCACACCGGCAGCATGACGCGGCGGACGCGCGTACTGGACGCCATCGAGCCGCAGCCCGTGGTCTCGATCCACCCACTCGATCTCGACGCACTGGGGCTGACGCCCGGCGATGTCATCACTGTGGAGTCCCGTCGCGGCAAGGTGGCATTGCGAACACGCGCCGATCCCGGCACGCCGCGCAAGGCCGTCTTCATTCCGTTTGCGTTTTACGAAGCGGCAGCCAACAAGTTGACCAATGCCGCGCTCGATCCATTCGGCAAGATTCCCGAGTTCAAGTATTGCGCGGTGCGCGTGACCCCAGGCGGCACGGCCAGTCCGCTGTCCGGCTACAACTTGACGCCTCCCTCGCAGGCGAAGCAGTAGGCGACGCTGTACGCGAGGCTGTACGCGAGGCTGTAAGCGAGGCTTCAGCCTCGCTGCGACGGCACCGAGTCAACGACGCGACCGAATTCCGGTTACCGCAGCGCTTTCCAGATCATGTAGGCGCCCAGCACAAACAGCATCGCCGCAAACGCGCGGCGCAAACGCGCCACCGGCCATGCATGCGCCATCCTGGCGCCGAACGGTGCCAGCATCGTGGTGGCGAGTGCGATCACGATCAGTGCCGGCAGATATACGTAGCCGAGCGAATGGTCGGGCAATCCCGGCTGGCCCCATCCGGCATACACAAAGCCGGTCGTGGCGGCCAACGCGATGGGCACGCCGATCGCCGCGGACGTGCCCACCGCCGTCTGCATTTTCATGTTGCAGCGGATGAAAAACGGGACGGCCAGAAACGCGCCACCGGTGCCCACCATGCCCGCGATGACGCCGATCAAACCGCCTATCCCAAACATTGCCGCCTTGCCGGGCAATTCGCGGTCGGCCTTCGGCGGTTTGTTGCGCATCATCTTCCACGATGCAGACCAGATGAACAGGCCGAAGAATGCCGCCAGGATGCGTACCGGCAACGCCGCGGCGATCTGCGGTCCGAGCAGCGAGCCCACCACGAGCCCCGGCGCCATCGCACGCATCGTCACCCAGTCGACACCGCGCCGGCTGTGATGTGCGCGGGTGGAGGCTATTGCCGTGAACACGATCGTGGCGGATGACGTGCCGATCGCCAGCGGCAACACGTGTCGCGTCAACACGCCTTCGCGCTCGAACACTTCCATCAGCACCGGAACGATCGTGAAGCCGCCGCCGATACCGAGCAGGCCGGCCAGAAACCCCAC
>JBDTTY010000431.1:0-2916 GCA_040007975.1 Betaproteobacteria bacterium
CCAATGTTTCGGTGTTGTTGTTCGTTGTGTCGATGATTCCCGTCGTGCAACTGTTTCTGCAACGAAAGGAGCCCGAGTGGCTGCTGCTGGTGCCGGTGTCGGGCCAATACTCGCTGCTCAACCTCGCTTTACGCGGTGAGGCAATCAGCTTCGGGCAGCTCGTGATGTCGTACGTTGTGCCCGTGGCGCTGGCTATCGTGGCACTTACTGCCGTCGCGCGGCTCCTTGCGCGCGAGTCACTGCTGGCCGGCAAATAAAAGCCGCAGCAGACGTCGTGCCGGACGTGCGAGAATCGCCGCATGCGCAGCGCATCTCGCGACAAGTCCGCATTGCCGACATCAACGCCCTCCGGCGAGATGATGGACACCCGCGAAGTTGCCGCGTATCTGCGGCTCAAGGAACGGCGCATCTATGCGCTGGTGCGCGACAATACGCTGCCGTATGTTCGCGCGACAGGCAAGCTGCTGTTTCCACGCGCACAGATCGATGCGTGGCTCGCGGCCAAAGCGGGTACACCGGTTGCGGTCGTGGCAACGTCATCGCCACCGATCATTGCCGGCAGTCACGATCCGTTGCTCGAATGGGCGACACGCGAATCACGTTGCGGTTTGGCCATTCTCGCCTGCGGCAGCAGCGCCGGTCTCGAGCGGCTGGTGCATCGCGAGGCGCAGATCGCCGCGATGCACTGGCTCGATCCCGCTAGCGGCGAGTACAACGTGCCGCTGATCCGCGCGCGGATGCCCGGCGCCGATATCGTCGTGATCGAATGGGCGCGGCGGCAACAGGGATTGCTGGTGGCGCCCGGCAATCCACTCAAGATTCGCACGGTGGCCGATCTGGTGCGTCGTCGCGCACGCGTGATCGGTCGACAGCCGGAGGCTGGCAGTTTCCAGTTGCTGGCACACGCGTTGGCGCAAGCCGGCATCAAGCGGGACGATGTACATTGGCTGTCGCAACCCGCGTTGGCCGAAACTGATCTTGCGAACGCCATTCGCGATGGCAACGCCGATGCCGGTGTGGCCATCGAAGCGGCCGCCCGGGGATGTGGCCTCACGTTCATCCCTCTCGCGGTCGAACGACTGGACCTCGTCGTGCACCGCCGCGATTATTTCGAGGCCCCGCTGCAGGCGTTGCTGGCATTCACCCGAACGTCAGCATTCATCGCCCGTGCGGCCGCAATGCGCGGCTACGACGTCGGTGATACCGGGCGCGTGATCTATAACGGCTGAATCGCGGCCTGTTGACGGGCCTCACCCGTTGGCGTTGGGAAAAAAAAGCTGCTGGCCTTCGATTTTGTAATCGGCTATCACGGCCTGCCCTCGCGGGGATACGACCCAATCCACAAAGGTTTGACCCAGATCCTTCTTCACATGCGGATGCTTCGCGGGATTGACCAGCATCACACCGTATTGATTGAAAAGGCGCTGATCGCCTTCCACCAGAATCGACAAGTCTCCGCGATTCTTGAAAGCCAGCCACGTCCCGCGATCAGCCAATACATACGCGTTCATCGACGACGCGGTGTTGAGCGTCGGCCCCATGCCCGACCCGGTGTCGCGGTACCACGCGCCCTTCTTCGCAGCGAGGTCCACGCCGGCTGCTTTCCAGTAACGCAGTTCGGCAGCATGCGTTCCGCTCTTGTCGCCACGCGAGGCAAACGGCGCCTGCGCCGTTTCGATCTTGCGCAGCGCGTCGAGGATATCCTTGCTGCCAGCAATTTTGGCGGGATCGCCCTTCGGACCGATAAGCACGAAATCGTTGTACATCACCGGCATGCGCTTGACGCCGAAGCCATCGGCGACAAATTTTTCCTCGGCGACCGTATCGTGGACAAACACAACATCAGCATCACCGCGCCGCGCCATGTCCAGCGCCTGACCCGTACCCATTGCCACAACGCGAACCTTGATGCCGGTGTCCTTCTCGAACGCCGGCAACAGATGGGCGAACAACCCCGACTGCTCGGTGGACGTCGTCGAGGCGACCACGATGAATTTATCCTGGCCATGGACCGTGCCGATGGGCAATGACAGCACCACCGATGCGGCAAGGGTCGCCAAAAGAATGCGTCTGTTCAAAGTCGTTCTCCTTCGAGGAAAGTGCGCGCTTCCGCGCTGGCTGGTTGCGTGAAAAATGCCGCCGCCGGCGTTCGTTCCACCATCCGGCCTCGGTCCAGAAAGGCGATGTCGTCGGCCAGTCGCTTGGCCTGCGCCAGATTGTGGGTCGCCATCACAATTGCAGTGCCGCGTGCATGAATGTCGCGGATGATGTCCTCGACGGCCCGTGTGGCGGCGGGATCAAGGCTGGCGGTGGGCTCGTCAAGAAACAACACTTCGGGCGTCAACGCCCACGCGCGCGCCAGCGCAAGTCGTTGCTGTTCGCCGCCGGACAACACGCGCGCCGGTCGGTCCGCCAACGCGAGGAGCCCCACTTCGACCAACGCTTCTCGAATGCGCCCGTCCGCAGCCGTGCCGCGAATGCCAACGAGATCGAGCGCGTAGCGAATATTGGCCGCCGCACTTCGCCGCAACATCACCGGGTGTTGAAAGACCATCGCCTGACGGCGTGGACGGTGCGTCGCGGCGCCCCAGGTGATCGTGCCTGATGTAGGCGCAATCATGCCGTGCAGCACGCGCAGCAACGTGCTCTTGCCCGAACCATTAGGACCCAGTACGACCGTCCGCGTTCCCGCGGCAAACGTCGCGCTGACGTCGACCAGCAGCGTCGTCGATCTGCGCATTACGCTCACTGCGCCACAGATAATCGGTAAACCCGTTGCTGCCTGCCGGTCACCCAAAACGCGCCCGTGCCCATTCCCGCGTGATCTGCGCCGCGCCATTCAATATGATCACAAGGGCGACCAACACCACGCCCAGTGCCAACGCCAGCGGCAAGTCCCCCTTGCTTGTTTCGAGC
>JBDTTY010000432.1:0-2890 GCA_040007975.1 Betaproteobacteria bacterium
GGCACCGGCTGCAGCGTGATGGTCACCGGCAGCCACAATCCGCCTGACTACAACGGGCTCAAGATGGTGGTCGACGGCACGACGTTGTCGGGCGACGACATCCAGGACCTGCGGCAGCGCTGCGTCGATGGCCGTCTCGCCGTGGGCAGCGGAACCTGCACGACGCAAGACATTGCGCCGGCCTATCTCGATCGCATCGTGGGCGACGTGAAACTCGCGCGGCCCATGCGCATCGCCGTGGATTGCGGCAACGGTGTCGCGGGCGCCTTTGCGCCGACGCTGTTCACGCGCATGGGCGCGACGGTGGTGCCGTTGTACTGCGAAGTCGATGGTCACTTTCCCAATCACCATCCTGATCCGTCGAAGCCGGAAAATCTCGCCGACCTGATTGCACGACTGCGCGATGGCGACTGCGAACTCGGCCTCGCCTTCGATGGTGATGGCGATCGCCTTGGTGTGGTCACGCGCGACGGCCACGTGATTTATCCGGATCGACAGCTGATGCTGTTCGCTGCCGATCTCCTCGTGCGCAAGCCCGGTGCCACCGTCATTTATGATGTCAAATCCACGCGCAACTTGCAGCCGTGGATCGAGCACCACGGCGGCGTGCCCCTGCTATGGAAAACCGGCCACTCGCTGATCAAGGGCAAGATGAAGGAGACCGGCGCCGCGCTCGCGGGCGAAATGAGCGGTCACACGTTTTTTGGCGAACGCTGGTTTGGTTTCGACGATGGCATGTACGCCGGCGCGCGGCTGCTCGAAATTCTGTCCCGGCACGCCGACCCGTCGGCTGTGCTCGATGCGTTGCCCGATGCCGTGTCGACGCCTGAACTGAATGTGGCGTGCGGCGAAGGCGAAGCGCACACGTTGATTGCGCAGATTGCCGCGCGCGAAACCTTTCCCGGTGCGACTTCCATCATCAAGATCGACGGCTTGCGTGTTGAGTATGTGGACGGCTTCGGCCTCGTGCGAGCGTCCAACACCACACCAGTGATGGTGCTGCGTTTCGAGGCGGACAACGACGCTGCGCTGCTGCGCATCCAGAACGAGTTTCGCCAGATGCTGACGCGCGCCAAACCTGGCGCGGTATTGCCCTTCTGATGCCAATGTTGACCATTGACGACATCGAGGCTGCGCGCAGTCGCATCGCTGGCGGGATCTATGAATCGCCGTGCGTCGAATCGATACCGCTGTCACAGCTCACCGGTGCGCACATCTACTGCAAGCTCGACTATCTGCAACGTACGGGCAGCTTCAAGGAACGCGGCGCACGCAACGCGTTGCTTCGCTTGCCCGAGACTGCCCGCAACCGTGGCGTAATTGCCGCGTCCGCCGGCAATCACGCACAAGGCATTGCGTACCACGCGAGCCTGTTGGGAATTCCCGCCACCGTGGTCATGCCCAAGTTCGCGGCGCTGATCAAGGTCACCAATTGCCGGACACTGGGCGCCCGCGTGGTGCTACATGGCGCCGACCTTGGTGAAGCGCGCAGCCTGGCGGAAGAAATTGCACAACGCGATCACCTTACGTTTATTCATCCTTTCGACAACCTCGACGTGATGGCTGGTCAAGGGACGATGGGTCTGGAAATTCTGGAACAGACGCCCGATCTCGACGCCGTCGTCGTGCCGGTGGGTGGGGGTGGGCTGATCGGCGGCATCGGCACGGTAATGCGCGCGCGCAAGCCGATGGTGCGCGTCGTCGGCGTCGAGCCTGAACATGCCGCATGTCTAACCGCCGCCCTGGCAGCGGGCAAACCGGTAACGGTAGGGCTTTCGCCCACGCTGGCCGACGGTCTTGCCGTACCGCAAATCGGCACGCATCCATTTGCGATATTGCCGCAGGTCGTCGACCAGTTGGTAACCGTCAATGAAGCCAACATCGCACTTGCCATCCTTCGACTGATCGAACTGGAAAAAAGTGTCGTCGAAGGTGCGGGGGCAGCACCTCTGGCCGCGTTTCTGGCGGGCAAACTCGATGTCCTGAAAGGTAAGAAGGTCGTGCTGGTGCTGTGCGGTGGCAACATCGATCTGACGATGCTGGATCGCGTGATCGAGGTGGGTCTGGTCGCCGACGGTCGTCTGTCGCGTTTTACCGTTTCCATCAGTGATCGCCCCGGTGGTCTGGCCCGATTGGCTGAAGTGATCGCCACCAATGGCGCATCGATCAAGGAAATCGTGCACGACCGGGCATTTTCGGGCCCGGACCTGTCGGCGGTTCGGGTGATCTGCGTGGTCGAAACCACCGGCCATCCGCATGTGCAGGAGTTGCACGCTGCACTTGCTGCGGCCGGGATACACGTCGTCGCATAGACGGACGCGTGTCGACGCCGCAGTAGACGAGGCTTCAGCCTCGCCTACGGATTTGATGCCTCTTCGCGCGAGGCTGAAGCCTCGCCTACGTGTGTTTCTCAGCGTATCACTGGCGTCGCCATTCGTAACCCGCGCCACTGCCACCCCAACATCACGGCAAGACCGAATAAGCCGATGCTGTTGAACCCGTTGGACGGATACACGAGCATCAGTCCGCATGCGATCAGCACCCAGCGTTCCCATTGTGAACATGCACGCAGCATCCACTTCTGCACCCCGGCCGCCAATGCGGCGATGCCCGCAACGGCCGCGAACGCGATCCATGCCACCTGCAGCCACGATGCAGCGGCGGGAGCCTTGAGCAGCAACGCAATCCCTGCCGGGTCGAGTACGAACACGAACGGCACCACCAACGCAGGCAACGTGTATTTCCAGGAGTGCAATATCGTCTTGTGCGGGTCGCCACCGGTGATCGAGGCGGCGGCAAACGGCGCCAGCGCGTTCGGCGACGACACCGCGGACAGCACGGCGTAGTAGAAGATGAACATATGCGCCGCGAAATCGGGGACGCCAAGCGC
>JBDTTY010000433.1:0-2882 GCA_040007975.1 Betaproteobacteria bacterium
GCGTGTTGATTCTCGACGAACCAACCGCCGTATTGACACCACGCGAAGCCGAGTCATTGTTCGATACGCTGGCCCAATTGGTGGCGGAGGGCTTGTCGTTGATATTCATCAGCCACAAGCTCGATGAAGTGCTGCGCGTATCCGACCGGATTGCCGTGTTGCGTGGCGGCAAGCTGGTGGCGACATTGCCTGCCGCCGGGGCGGACAAGGCGAGCCTCGCCGAATTGATGGTAGGCCGCGAGGTGCGCATGCCGGAGGCCAGGGCCCATGCTGCCGGCGCCGTGGTGTGCGCGCTGCAACGCGTGTCGGTGGGCGCCGTGCTGCACGACGTTTCTTTGACGTTGCACGCCCGTCAGATCACCGCGATTGCCGGTGTTTCCGGCAACGGCCAGCAGGCGCTCGCCGATGTACTGTGCGGCATGCGCGCCGCCGACAGCGGGTCCGTGCAGGTACTTGGTACGGCGATGGCTGCCGCGCCACGGGCGTGGATCGCGGCCGGCGTGGCGCGGGTGCCGGAAGATCGCCATGCGGTGGGTACCATCGGCGATCTTCCGCTATGGGAAAATGCGATGGCCGAACATGCCAGCGTACGCTTCGCGCACGCCGGAGTCGTGCGTCGGCGCGCCGCCCGCGGCTTTGCGCAACGCGTGGTAGACCGTTTCGATGTGCGGTCGGCGCGAGGGCTCGATACAACGGTACGCGCACTTTCCGGCGGCAACATGCAAAAGCTGGTGCTGGGTCGCGCGTTGCTTGGCGCGAGCGGCGACATGGCATCCGACACCCGCAGCGCGCCGGTATTGATCGTCGCCAATCAGCCGACGTGGGGGCTCGACATCGGTGCGGTCGCATTCGTGCATCAGCAATTGCTCGATGCGTGCGCCAGCGGGTCAGCAGTTCTGTTGATCTCTGATGACCTCGATGAAATTTTTGCACTGGCCGATCGCATTGCGGTGATGCATGCCGGGCATCTGACGCCGGCGCGCGAACCGGCGGCGTGGAATCTTGCGGCGATCGGACTGGCCATGGTGGGTTCGACCATCGCGCCCGCGAATGCGACCGAGGCAGACCATGCGACTTGAGGCGCGTGGCGAGCTCTCGCGCACGATGATGGTGGTTGCGCCATTTGCGGCGGTGGTCGTGACGTTGCTGATCTCGTCGCTGTTCGTCGCGTGGGCCGGCGCGCCGCTGTCGCGTACGTATTGGCTGATCTTTGAAGGCGGCTTCGGATCGCGCTTTGCGTGGGCGGAAACCCTCACCCGGGCCACGCCACTGATCCTCACCGGATTGGCGGTGGCGGTCGCGTTTCGCGCACGTTTCTTTAACATCGGTGCCGAAGGTCAGTTGTATGCCGGTGCATTGGCTGCCGTGGCGGTCGGCGGGCTGCATGGTGGCACCGGCTTCGACGCGCATCCGGCATTGCTTTTCCCGGCGATGATAGCGGCGGCAATGGTGGCCGGTGCGCTGGTGCTGCTTATTCCCGCACTGCTGCGCAGTCGACTTGGGGTGGACGAAGTGGTCACCACGCTGTTGCTCAATTTCATCGTGCTGCTGTTCGTGTCGATGATGCTCGATGGACCGATGAAGGACCCGACCGCAATGGGTTGGCCGCAAAGCGTGGCGCTGCAGGATTCGATGCAGCTTGGCAAATTGATCGAGCGCACGCGCGTGCATACCGGATTGCTGTGGGCACTGTTGCTGGCCGGCATGTTGTGGATCCTGTTCCGGTACTCAACGTTTGGTTTTGCGGTGCGCGCGGTCGGAGCCAATCCGCGCGGTGCGGCCTTCGTCGGCATCCCGGTCGAGCGAACGATGATTATGGTGGCGCTGTTATCCGGGGCATTGGCCGGACTGGCGGGCGCCATCGAAGTGGCCGGCCGCACCACCTATGTGACGCTCGACATGTCACCTGGCTACGGTTACACCGGCATCGTGATCGCGATGTTGGCGGGATTGAATCCACTCGGTGTCGTGGCGGCCGCGATCTTTGTTGCGGGCGTGCTGGTCGGGGCGGACAGCATGAGCCGAGGCGTGGCGGTGCCGACGTACATTGCCGATGTGATCGTCTCCATTGCGCTGCTGTCGATGCTGGTGGCCACCGCGTTTGCACGCTATCGCCTCCGGTGGACATGACTGCGCCAATGCTCAACTTGCGCGTGCCCGCGCCAGGGTGCCGGCCATGCTAGCCGACATCCTGACGATGCTCGCCAATGCCGACTTCTGGGTGGCGGTGCTGCGCATTGCAACGCCATTGATTTTCGGCACGCTGGGTGTGTTGTTATGCGAACGGGCTGGCGTGCTCAATCTCGGCATCGAAGGCATCATGGTCGCAGGCGCGTTGACGGGCTGGCTGGCCGTGTATCTCGGCGCATCGCTGTGGATGGGCGTGCTGGTCGCGGCACTGACCGGCGCGGCATTTGGTTTGCTGCACGCATTGTTGACGGTGCCGCTTGCGTTGTCACAGCATGTGGCGGGACTGGCGATTACGTTGTTCGCAACCAGCGTGTCGTACTTTGCATATCGTGTGAGCTTTCCCAATGTCACGGCGCCGCCCACGATTCAGCCCTTTGTCGAGATGGCGTGGTTGCCGATTCCCGTGCTGGCGAAACAGACGCCGTTGACGCTGCTGGCGTTGCTCGCGGTGCCGTTCATCGCGTGGATCCTGTATCGGACGCCGGTGGGATTGGCCGTGCGCATGGTCGGGGAAAATCCCGCTGCGGCAGAAGGTCAGGGACTCAACGTCAATGCAGTGCGCACCGGCGCGATCGTGGCAGGGTCGGCGCTGATGGGCGTGGCAGGGTCCTTCCTTACGCTGTCCGCATTCAATGCGTTCTTCTTCAACATGGTCAACGGGCGCGGCTGGATCTGCGTGGCGCTGGTCGTAT
>JBDTTY010000434.1:0-2858 GCA_040007975.1 Betaproteobacteria bacterium
ATGCGTCGGCGGCGGCGGTGGCGGACTTCATCATTCCGAACATGGTGGCGGAGGCTGCATCGGGGTCGAAGACACCGAAGGAGGCGGCAGAGCGGGCGCAGAAGCGGGCGGAGCGCTATTACAAGTCATGACGTCGTCTTTTGGGCTGGCGGTGGTTGTGGTGGCGGCGGTGTTCGCGACGACGCCATAACTGCGCTCGTTGAAGTGGCGCCGGAATAAGGCTTCCGCCGCCGCTTAACTCGCGCGGTCCTCGGGTTGTTGCGGAGTTTGTGGCTTGCTGGACGTCCTGCGGGCGCCATGGAACGGGCGCTTTCTGATGGACTGATTCTGCAAGCGCATTTCGAATTTGACGTCGACGATTTGTCGAACCGATTTTCTAATTTGATCGATATTTGCTGATGGCATCGCAGTCCTCCGCTCTGTCCCGCGCGCTCGACAACAGGCACGTGCTCGGCCTGTTGTTTCTGCTGCCGGCGGCGGCCTTGCTGCTCGTGTTTCTCACGTATCCACTGGGACTTGGTACGTGGCTTGGCTTCACCGATACCAAGATTGGCCGCCCGGGCGTCTTCATCGGGTTCGAAAATTACGAATACCTGTGGGGCGATGCGGTCACCCGGCTCGCGCTGTTCAATACGCTTTTCTATACCACCGTCGCCAGCATCATCAAGTTTGCGCTGGGATTATGGCTAGCCCTGCTGTTGAACAAAAATCTTCCGTTCAAGGCGGCATTTCGCGCCGTCGTGCTACTGCCGTTTATCGTGCCGACCGCGTTGTCGGCCATCGCATTCTGGTGGATCTACGATTCGCAGTTTTCGATCATCAGCTGGACGCTGGTGAAGATGGGTGTGATCGACCAATACATCGATTTTCTGGGCCAGCCGTGGCACGCGCGTTTTGCGACCATTGCCGCCAACATCTGGCGCGGCGTGCCGTTTGTGGCGATCTGCCTGCTGGCCGGGCTGCAGACGATTTCGCCGTCCTATTACGAGGCCGCCAGTCTTGATGGCGCTTCCGACTGGCAACAGTTTCGCTTTGTCACGTTGCCGCTGTTGACCCCGATCATCGCGGTCGTCATGACGTTTTCGGTGCTGTTCACGTTTACCGACTTCCAGCTGATTTACGTGTTGACGCGCGGCGGGCCGCTCAACTCGACGCACCTGATGGCCACGCTGTCATTTCAGCGCGCAATTTCAGGAGGCAGTTTGGGCGAAGGCGCGGCAATTGCGACAGCAATGGTGCCGTTCCTGTTGGGCGCAATCATGTTTTCCTATTTCGGATTGCAGCGACGCGCATGGCAGCAGGGCGGGAGCGACAAATGAGCGACGTCACGCGCGATGACGCGATGCCATCCGCGACCGCAGATTCGCAGGGCATGAACTACCTCGTGTCGCTGCCACGACGCGTGGTCACCCTCTACATTCCGCTGGGTGTCTTCCTGTTCGTGCTGCTGTTTCCGTTTTACTGGATGATCATCACGACGTTCAAGCCAAACGAGGAGTTGCTCTCCCGCGAGGGCAATCCGTTCTGGGTCAAGAACCCGACGTTGGCGCATGTGAAGAAGCTGCTGTTCGATACCGCGTATCCGGATTGGCTGTGGAACACGATCCTGGTCTCGGTGGTGGCGACCGCATTGTCATTGTTCGCCAGCGTACTCGCGGCCTATGCGATCGAAAGACTGCGCTTCAAAGCATCGCGCTATGTCGGGATGAGCATCTTCCTGGCCTATCTGGTGCCCCCGTCAATCCTGTTCATCCCACTTGCGGCAATCGTCTACAAACTGCAATTGTTCGACACGCGCCTGGCGCTGATTCTCACCTACCCGACTTTTCTGATACCGTTTTGTACATGGCTCCTGATGGGCTATTTCAAGTCCATCCCTCAGGAGCTGGAAGAGTGCGCGCTGATCGACGGTGCCACGCGACTGCAGATTCTCGTCAAGATCATCCTGCCTCTTGCGGTGCCGGGCCTGATTTCCGCTGGCATCTTTGCCTTCACGTTGTCGTGGAACGAGTTCATCTATGCGCTCACCTTCATTTCATCGTCCGAGGTCAAGACGGTGCCCGTCGGCGTCATCACGGAGCTGGTGGAGGGCGACGTTTATCATTGGGGATCGCTGATGGCCGGCGCGTTGCTGGGGTCGCTGCCGGTGGCGATCCTGTATTCGTTCTTTGTCGAGTATTACGTGTCCGGGTTGACGGGCGCCGTCAAGGAATAGGTACTGCGCGGCGGCATATAAGTGTGTGCGGTGCCCGGTGTGCGGACCGGCGTAGAATGATCAATCCCGTCCTATCTGGAACCCTGCGCCATGAGCACGATTCGCGACACCATTCACGATCAGGTCACCAAGCACCCCGTGGTCCTCTATATGAAGGGCACCCCACAATTTCCGCAATGCGGATTTTCGTCGACGGTCGCCGAGATCCTCAAGCGGTGCGGCGTGACCGACTACTTCTCGGTCAACGTTCTGGCCGACGGCGACATCCGGGAAGGCATCAAGCAATACGCCAACTGGCCCACGATTCCGCAACTTTACGTCAACGGCGAGTTCGTTGGCGGTTGCGACATCGTCCGCGAGATGTATTCGAGCGGCGAATTGCAGAAGGTGTTGACGGGCCCGGCTGCCTGAAAGGTTTGCCAAGGCCCGGCATCAGCCGCCGCCGCTGTAGGTATCCCGCTATTTGCGTGAACGGCTGACTGCTGCCGCGGCCGGTTCCAACAGGCGCTCGCAAATAGTCTCGCCAAGATCGGTCAGTGGTCCCTCCGGATTGCGCACCACCAGGGCAAAGCGGCAACTGGAACCGTTCGCGCCGATCACCGCAGCGTAGCGGCCGGGCTTGACGTCCTCGACGTAGTACTCG
>JBDTTY010000435.1:0-2850 GCA_040007975.1 Betaproteobacteria bacterium
CTCAAGGTGGCGCTGGAGCATCGTGATCCGGGCGTGCCGCTCGTGGCCATCGAAACCGCATTGCCCGCCAAATTCGCCGCGACGATTCGCGAAGCACTCGACGTGGATCCACCGCGACCGGCGGCGCTGGCTGGCCTCGAGGCGTTGCCGCAGCATCGAACGGTGTTGCCGGCCGATGCCACCCAGGTCAAGACCTTCGTCGACCGGCACGCGGCTGCGGCTTGACGGCGACCATCGCCATCGTGCGTACAACGTTCGCCAATCTGCTGCGCAATCTGCGCTCCGGGCTGCGTCTTGCCTTTTTCCGGCCCGTTGAACGACTAGCTTTTCGCATCGATCTGCCACAGGTGTTGCTGTTGTTCGGCGTGTCGGCACTGATCGACGTGATTGGCGACGCCTTGCGCATCGACGATCCGCGCGTGTTTTCGTTGTTCGGCGCCGGTTCGGAGTTTTATGCCGCTGCGCTGCTGCTGTTCACCGCGGCACTGATCGCACTGATCAATCGGCAACGCGATCTCGCGCTGGCCATTCCGGTGCTGGTCCTGGCCTCGATGCCCGTCGTGCAGATCGTGCATTACGCGTTGGTCATCATGGCGGTGAATCCCGCCGGTCTTGTCGTTGCGACATTGTTCGACAACGCCGTCATCCTGTGGATTGTCATCGTGCTGATCCGCTGCGTGGCCGTCGCGTTTTCGCCGCCGCCCGTGCATGCGTGGTTGCGTTCGATTGGTGCAGGATTGCTGTTGGCATCACCGATCTGGTTTGCCAATACGTTGTTTCCCAACATGCCGTGGTGGCAAGACGACATACCCGTTGCCCAAAATGGCGGCCTCAATGCGGGCAGCGAGGCGGTGCTGGCGACGCAAAGCTACCTGCTCAATCGCGTGCTCGACGACTTGCAGGAAGAGCGCCCCGGCCGGGCGGACCTGTATTTCGTCGGTTTCGCGCCCTACGGCGCAGAAAACGTGTTTCGCAAGGACGTCGATGCGGCGCAGAAGGTGATGGATGCCCGCTGGGGGACGGCGGGTCGTTCGGTGGTACTTGTCAACAATCCGCAAACGCTGATCACCGCGCCGTTCGCGACGGTCACCAATCTGCGGGAAACGTTGAACGAGATCGGCAACATCATCGATCCCGACGATGATGTCGTGATGGTGTATCTGGCGAGTCACGGCAGCGCCGACTTCCGATTGGCGGCGTCGCAGCCGCCGCTATCGCTGGTGGAATTGACGCCGGCGGGATTAAAGCAACTGCTCGACGATGCCGGTATCAAATGGCGGATCATCGTGGTCTCGGCCTGCTACTCGGGAGGCTATATTGCGCCGCTCAAAAACGACAATACGCTGATCATCACCGCATCGCAGGCCGACCGAACGTCCTTTGGCTGCGGCAACCGCAGCGAGGCGACCTATTTTGGCGAGGCGTTCTTCCAGCAGGGACTGGCCGGCAGCGATTCCATCGAAGCTGCATTCGACATCGCGCGCACGAAAGTGGAAGCCAAGGAAAAGGCGCAAGGCTTGAATCCCCCGTCGGATCCGCAGATCGACATGGGCAGTGAGATGGCCGAAAAATTGAAGTCGCTGGGCAAGCGCGGCACCAGCGGTGCGACGGTGCGGGTATTTCGACCGCCGAGCACAGGTTAGCGGGCCATCGGCCTACACTGCCGTCATGCCCGCTTCCGTCAGCGTTCGTGCGTTGGAACATGCTTATGGTGACCACAAGGTCGTTCGCGGCATGAGTTTCCATCTCGAACCGGGCAGCATCGGTTGTCTGCTGGGACCGTCCGGTTGCGGTAAAACCACGGTGCTGCGCTGCCTTGCCGGTTTCGAACCGGTGCAGGGTGGTGAAATCGCGTTGTCCGATCGCGTGGTATCGCGTTCTAATTTGCAGGTGCCGCCTGAACGGCGCGGTGTCGGCATGGTGTTTCAGGATTACGCGCTATTTCCGCATCTCGATGTGGAACGCAATGTGGCGTTCGGTTTGTCCCGGATGCCATCGGCGGACGCCGCGCGACGCACGACGGCGATGCTGGATCTAGTCGGATTGTCTGGCGTGGCGCGCGTGTACCCGCACGAATTGTCCGGGGGCCAGCAACAGCGCGTGGCATTGGCACGCGCATTGGCGCCGGCGCCTGAACTATTACTGCTCGACGAACCGTTTTCCAATCTCGACGTCGACTTGCGGGAACGCATTTCGCTCGAGGTGCGCGAGATTCTCAAGACGGCAGGTATCACGGCGATTCTGGTCACGCACGACCAGCACGAAGCCTTTGCACTGGCGGATGAGATCGGGGTGATCAAAGACGGCGTGATCGAACAATGGGATTCCGCGTACAACCTGTATCACCGGCCACGCACGCGATTTGTCGCGGATTTTGTGGGTCAGGGTGTATTTCTTCGCGGGGTGGCCGAAGCCGATGGGCACATGCAAACCGAACTTGGCCGACTCGAAGTTGACTTGCCGGTGCACGTCTCCGCCGGTGGGGCGGTGGACCTGCTGCTACGCCCCGACGACATCATTCACGACGATGCGAGTCCGTGGCAGGCCGATGTCGTGGCCAAGGCGTTTCGTGGCGCCGATTTCCTGTACACCTTGCGCCTCGCCTCCGGCACGCGCCTGCTGTCGCTCGTGCCTTCACATCACAATCATGCGATCGGCGAGCATATCGGCATCCGCCTCGCCATTGATCACGTGGTTGCCTTTCCTGCGGAATCGGGCGCCAACGCCGCGTAAATTGACCCGATACCCACTCTGCGCTATAATTCTCCCGCGGGGTGGAGCAGTCTGGCAGCTCGTCGGGCTCATAACCCGAAGGTCACAGGTTCAAATCCTGTCCCCGCAACCAAACAA
>JBDTTY010000436.1:0-2847 GCA_040007975.1 Betaproteobacteria bacterium
CACCTTTGTCACCGGCATCACCGGCTCGCACTTTGTGCGCGTGCCGGATGTCGCCCCTGACACGCGCCGCTACTACCAGCAGCTCACGCGATTCTCTGCGGGTCTCGCCTTTCTCGCGGATGTGTCGATGGGCACGCTGGGCGGGGCGTTGAAGCGCAAAGAGAAGTTGTCCGCCAGGCTGGGTGACATCCTGTCGCTGATGTACTTGTGCTCGGCCACGTTGAAACGCTTTGAGGCCGAAGGCAGGCAGGAAGCCGATGCACCGCTGATGCATTGGGCGATCTGGGACGCGATGTTCAAGATCCAGAGTGCATTCGAAGGCGTGATCTCCAACTTCCCCAATCGCGTCATTGCCACGCTGTTGCGGCGTACCGTGTTCCCGCTGGGTCGACCGTACGTGATTCCATCGGACAAGGTGGGCCACGATGTCGCGCGCCTGCTGATCGGGCCGTCCGCCACGCGAGACCGCCTTACCGGCGGCATGTTCCTCGGCACTGATGAGGACGATCCGGTGCACCTGATCGAGCGCGCACTTGACGCCACGATGCTGACCGAGCCCATCGAAGCCAAGTTGAAGGCGGCGATTCGCGAAAAGAAAGTGGACGGCGTAGTACCTGCCGGGTCCGGCATCGAAATTCTTGCGATGCGCGGAGTCGAAGCTGGCGTGATCGACGCGGGCGACGCACGTGTGCTGATCAATCAGCGTGATCTGGTGGCACGCGTGATCAAAGTCGATGATTTCGAGCCGGATCTGGGCGCCTCGCTGCTGCAACCGGCGATCGATGCGGTGCAATCCCAAGTCGTGCCGGTCAAGCGCCGCGCCGCCGCCTGATGTCGAACAGTGAACCTGCGATGGCCATGAACGAACCTGTCTACATCATCGACGGCAAGCGCACGCCGTTTCTCAAATCCCGCAATCGGCCCGGTCCCTTTTCCGCGTCTGATCTGGCGACGGATGCCGGACGCGCGCTGTTGTTGCGACAGCAGTTTGACGCGACGCAGTTGGACGAGGTCATTCTCGGCTGTGCCGCGCCTTCTGCCGACGAAGTGAATATCGGCCGCGTGGCGGCGCTGCGGATGGGTTGCGGCTTCAAAGTGCCGGGCTGGACGGTGATGCGCAATTGTGCGTCGGGCATGCAGTCGATCGACTCGGCCGTAAACAACATTCGTGCCGGGCGCTCGGACCTGGTGCTGGCGGGGGGTGTCGATGCACTGTCGCGCGCGCCGCTGCTGTTTTCCGATGCGATGGTGATGTGGCTGTCGCGGTGGTACGCCGCCAAGTCCGTCGGCCAACGCGTGGCGCTGCTGGCGCAATTTCGCCCGGGATATCTGGCGCCGGTGATTGCGTTGATGAAGGGCCTGACGGATCCGATCTGCGGCCTGCTGATGGGACAGACGGCGGAGAACCTGGCCTATCGCTTCGGCATCACGCGACAGGAAATGGATGCCTATTCGGCAGGCAGTCACGCCAGGGTACTGGCTGCGCAGAAGGCTGGTCACTTTGCCGATGAAATCGTCGCGTTGTATGACAAGACCGGCAAGGTCTACGCGGAAGACGATGGCGTTCGCGAGGATTCGACGGCCACTAATTTGGCCAAGCTTCGCCCTTTCTTCGATCGCAAATACGGCAATGTCACGGCGGGCAACAGTTCACAGATCACCGACGGTGGTGCGTGGGTGGTAGTGGCCTCGGCGCGTGCGGTGGACAAGCACAAGTTGACGCCGCTCGGCCGGATCGTGGACTCACAGTGGGCGGGTCTTGATCCGGCACAAATGGGCTTGGGACCGGTGCATGCGGCCACACCGATCCTGCAACGGCAGGGCCTGGCGTTGGCCGACATCGATGCATGGGAAATCAACGAAGCTTTTGCCGCGCAATTGCTTGCTTGCGAGCGCGCGTGGGCCAGCGACGACTATTGTCGTACTGAACTTGGCCTTCCCCATGCGCTCGGCACGATCGATCCGGCGCGATTGAACGTCGACGGCGGCGCGATCGCGCTTGGACATCCGGTGGGCGCATCCGGTACCCGCATCGTGCTGCACGTTCTCAATGTGCTGCGGCGTACCGGCGGCAAGCGCGGGATGGCTGCCATCTGCATCGGTGGTGGCCTGGGTGGTGCCATGTTGATCGAGCGCGTGTGACTGCCATGGCGCCTACAAATCGCAGTCACACGATTTCAGCTGAACACTCGGGATCCCTGATGCAACATTGGACGATTCAACGCGAGGCCGACGGTCTCGCATGGCTCACGCTGGACAAGGTTGGCGCGAGCGCCAACACGCTGTCGGGCGAAGTGCTGGCGGAATTGAATGAAGCGCTGGATCTTCTCGACCGTGATCCGCCCAAGGGACTCGTCATCCGTTCCGGCAAGGCCAACGGCTTCATTGCAGGCGCGGACGTCGACGAATTTGCAGGGATCACCAACGAAGCCGGCGCGTTGGCGATCGTGCGCCGCGGTTGGGACACGTTCGAGCGCTTGGCGCATGTGGGCTACCCGACGCTGGCGCTGATCAAGGGTTTTTGTCTGGGCGGGGGCCTCGAGTTGGCGCTGGCCTGCCGTTATCGCGTCGTGGTCGACGAGCCCGGCACCCGGCTGGGCTTGCCCGAGGTGATGCTGGGCATCGTGCCGGGCTGGGGCGGCATGCGCCGATTGCCGCGATTGGTTGGCGCACCCGCGGCACTCGATCTCCTGCTGACCGGTCGAACCATCGATGCGAAGCGCGCCAAAAGACTGGGCGTGGCGGACGAATGCGTGCCACTGCGCGTGATGGACCACACGGCGCGCGGTGTGTTGCGGGCGCTGCCCGCACCGCGTCGTCTCGGCTTTCCGCTGTCGTTGACGTTGA
>JBDTTY010000437.1:0-2835 GCA_040007975.1 Betaproteobacteria bacterium
CGGTGGCGCCACGAATCCTTGCCCGGCTGATCGATATCGAATGCATGGTGGGCATGTTTGACCAGCGAAACGCGCGTCGCCCGCCGCACCAGCTCCGGAATCAACCGCTCGATCAGTGTGGTCTTGCCGCTGCCGGACCAGCCGGCGAAGCCGAATATCTGCATGGCCAACCGACGCTAGTGGCCGACGACGGCGACGGTGATCGTCAGGAGGCCCAGCACAAGGTTGATGGCCACCAGTTTGCGCACCAGTGCCATCGCCGCGCCGGCACGCTCCCATTCGCCGGCAGCCACTGCGGCACGCAGACGCCGAAACGGCGCGGCAGCGATATGGGCAAAGATCAACATCATCAAGAGCCCCAATCCGACCATGACGTGGACGGCGTGACTCACCTCCCGCATGCCGCCCAGCATCACGATCAGCGCGATGCCACTGCTCAGGATGGCGACGATCGCTACCGCGACCCAACGCAGAAAGTGGGTCAACGTCGCGGTCAGCAACGCCAGCCGTTGGGGAGGCGGCAACGTCTGTACCGCAGGGCGCAGTGCCATGTGGGCGAAGAACATGCCGCCGACCCAGACGACGACACCGAGCAAATGAATCCAGCGAGCGATTTGCATGGGAACCACGGTTGCAGGAATGAGGTCCATTGTAACGTTCGCCCTGCGATGCCATGGGCGACACGGTTGCTGTGAGCCGTGTCGGCGGCCTATAGTCCCCCTGCATCCCTATTGCCGACGTGATTCGGCATCCCCATCTGGAGGTCGAGGAAATCGCAATGAGCAAGCCCCGTCCCCTTACTGTGTCCCCTGTTGGCGAAGCACCCCTGCGCGATGTCGAAGGGGCGATCGAGCGTGCGATCGCGGTCGTGCCCGCCCCCCACACGCACGCCGTTGCCGATCCGGATACGGCGGCGGACGCGATAGCCAAGCGGGCCGCCAAGCGAGCCGCGCTGCTCTCCGGTTCGCTGGCCCTGCCCCCGGGGCCGCTTGGCATGCTGACGGTACTGCCGGACCTGTACCTGATCTGGAAAACGCAGCGGCAGATGGTGGCCGACATCTTCGGGTTGTACGGACGCACCGCCGAGTTGACGCGCGTCCACATGCTGTATTGCCTGTTCCGGCACGCCGCCAGTCAGGTGCTGCGCGATGTCGTCGTGCGCACCGGGCAGCGCGTGATCGTGCAGCAGGTGTCGGGCGGCGCCTTGCGCGCCATCGTCAACCGGATCGGTGTCGGCGTGACCAAACGGGTGGCGGGTACCGCCGCCACACGCTGGGTGCCGCTGATCGGTGCTGCGGCGGTTGGTGCATATGCCTACTGGGACACGATGCAGGTCGCCGGTACCGCGCGCAAACTGCTCAGTGACGTGCCGGCGCCTTCTCGCCGACATTCCTGACCGGCATCCGACTCGCGAGTCCGAGCCATGTGCGGACGCTACGAACTGCACACCCACCCGGCGGCAATTGCTCTTGCCTTCGGTATCGGGTCACTTCCTTCGTTGGGCGCGCGCTACAACATCGCGCCGATGCAGGATGTGCCCGTCGTCCGTCGTTCGCAGGCGGGGCCACGCGAACTGGTCAACATGCGCTGGGGTCTCGTCCCGCGATGGGCCAAGGATCCATCCATCGGTTCCAAGATGATCAATGCACGTTCCGAAACCATCGCCGAGAAGCCATCGTTTCGCACCGCGTTCCGACGCCACCGGTGTCTGCTGCCCGCCGATGGATTCTACGAATGGAAGCTCAATGCGTCCGGCGGCAAGCAGCCGATTCACATCGGGATGAAGGATGGCGGCATGTTTGCATTCGCAGGACTGGCCGAACGTTGGTTGTCCCCGGAAGGCGAGGTGCTGGACACATGCACGATTGTCACCACACAGGCCAATGCACTACTGTCACCGCTGCATGACCGGATGCCGGTGATCGTGGCGGCCAATGATTACGAGCGCTGGCTTGACGTCACCACGACGGAGGTTTCGGATCTGTTTGCACCGTATCCGGCCACCGCGATGATGTGGTATCCGGTGTCCACGCGCGTCAACAGCGTGCGCAACGACGACGCCGCATTGGTTGAGCGAATTGACGACGAATCCGTGACGACAGTGGAAGCAGCCCTGGATCCGGAGGCGCCTCCGGTCGCCAAGCCCGAGCAGTCACGGTTGTTTTAATCGACCCCGGTGTCGGCTGTCGAAGCTGGCGAGCTGGCTGGCAAGGATCTCGACCGCGCCGCCCTGCCGCGCTATTTGCCGAACAGGCGCCCGACGGCCTTGCCGATGCTGTCGAGCGGATTGTCGCTGCCGGCTTTCGAGGTCGCCGGAGTGCCCGGGGCAGTCGCAACGGACGTCGCGCCCAATGCGATCTGGCACGGCGTGGCGCCGCCGTCCTCCACCTTGGCCCACAACGCCTGTCCTATTGCGGACAGACCGCCGGTTGACACCGCGGCGCCAACACTGGCGATTGCCGCGAGCGACGCAGCCGCATCCACCTTCACTTCCGGCGCCGTCATCGGTCCCACGAAGCGAACGAGATCGGTCAGTCGCGGGATGTCCACAGGCAAGCTGACGCTGGCCTTGGGCTGGATCGAAAAATCGACGGTTTCATTGCGCAGGTCAAGCGTGCCGCTGGCGATCAGGCCAAGCTTGTTGGTCTCCATCGCTACGGTGCGATTGGCGTGGGCAATGCCGTTGCTGAAGGGTAGTCGAATGACGGCGCAGACCAGGTCGGTGGCGGGATCGCGCTCGCGAAACGGATTGACGGCTGCAGCCAGCTTGTCGATCGATGATGCAAGATTGAGTTTCGAGTTGACCAGTGTCGCCCGCCCGATGACCACTCGTAT
>JBDTTY010000438.1:0-2831 GCA_040007975.1 Betaproteobacteria bacterium
TGACGCATCCGACCCGTGCCGGCGCCGATCGACGCATTGAAATGCAACGAGGTCCCGATGGCATTTATCGCGGACAGGCGGACAACCTGCCTGCAGGACGCTGGCTGGTCGGCGTCGAAACCGACGAATGGCGATTGCCGGCGTTGGAAATCGAAGGTGAACTGCGCGCGGTGCGGATTGTCGCGACGCAGTCGCATTGAAGCCCAACCGATTGCACGGACGACGCTATGGCAGGTAACGACGCGATGGAAGACGACGTACCCAAAGGTCGGCGGACCATGTGGATCATCTGGCCGGCGTTTCTGGTGGCGGGTGTGGCGGAGATCGTTTTCTTCTCCATCTTCGACCCATTCGATCTGCATTTTTTTGGCACGTCGCTCGACTGGTCACGGCAAGCCATCTATACACTGGGATTTTTCGGCTTCTGGGGGCTGGGCATCGCGTCGTCGGCATTGACGTTATTTCTGGAGCGGGCGCCGCTGAGCAAGGCGCAGGTGGCCGGACGAGACGCCGATCGCTAGCGGCTTCCGATCAGTTGTTTCAACATCGGCTTGTCGACAATTTCCACGTTGCGACCGCGCACTTTGATCAGCCCCTCGGCGGCAAACCGCGAAAACAGGCGACTGACCGTCTCGAGTTTGAGACCCAGATAGCGACCGATTTCGTCGCGCGTCATGCGCAACACGAAATCGGTGGACGAATAACCTCGTCGGGCATAACGCTCCGACAGACTCAACAGGAATGCAGCCAGTCGTTCTTCCGCCCGCATGCTGCCAAGCATCAGTAGCATTCGATGATCTTCGCTGATTTCGCGACCTAGAATCCGATGCAGATTGTGCTGCAACGCGGGCAGCGTATGCGCGACCTCTTCCAGCTGCGTGAACGGGATCACGCAGACCTCGCTGTGTTCCAGCGCTACCGCTTCGCTGGCATGCTGGTCATTGCCGACGCCATCAAGTCCCAGAATGTCGCCTGGCAGGTGATAACCTGCGATTTGCTCGCGGCCATCGTCGGTGACTACCGTGGTCTTGAACGAACCAACGCGAACGGCAAACAACGACGCAAACGCGCCACCGTTGCGGAACAGGGTTTCGCCTTTGCGCACCTGGACTCGTTTGCGCACAATTGCATCAAGCGCCTCGACATCGGGGGGCGCCAAGCCTACCGGCAGACACAACTCTCGCATGCTGCAATCCGCGCAATGCGTGCGCAAGGCGTCGAGCGACACCAGTGGCGTGATGACCGTCAGATGCGCGGCGTCAGTCAACGCGGGTACGAGGAGGAGAGAATGATCATGAATATGCGGTTATCGGCTCGGGAGCGTGCGCAGTCTAGCGCCATCGGACGATTCGCGCACCTCAGACGCTGCGTGATGCGAATGGATGCCCATACGCGAGCGCCTGACCCGAGCGGAAACCGCTGATGCCGCAGTCGGCTCTGCTCGGTGCCTTTCTCGCGGGATTGCTGGGCGGATTGCACTGTTTTGCCATGTGTGGCGGCTGGATTGCCCTCGCGGGGCGGCAGCCTGTCGTTGCGCCATTGCTGCCTGCTGCCGTCCTGCGCAGGCGGCAATGGGTCAGCCAGTTCGGTCGCGTTTCCACGTATGTGGTATTGGGCACACTGGTGGGCGCGGCGGGCGGAGCCGCGATTGCATTTGCCATCGGGCCAGTGCAGCGCGGCCTGTACGCCGCGGCCAATGTGCTGCTGCTCGTCCTCGCAATCTCGATCGCCGTGCGTGGCATCGACGTCGCGCCGCTCGAACGTATCGGACTCGCATTGTTTCGTCGTTTGTTGCCATTGGTGGCGCGCATCGCCCAACGTGACGGCATGCTGACGCGCTATACGCTGGGGCTGGTATGGGGCATGACACCGTGCGCACTGACCTACAGCGTATTGCCTGTCGCAATGTTTGCCGGAAATGCACAGTCTGGCGCCTTGGTGATGCTGGCATTCGGGCTCGGCACGTTGCCCAACCTGCTCGCTGCCGGATGGCTGATGCAACGCATGCAGCGATGGCTTGCCAACGCGGCGCTGCGCTATGGCGCTGCCGCGATCGTCGGTATGTTTGCGCTGCTGGGCCTGTATCGGGCGCTGCTTGCACCGGAAACGCTGGGTGACGGACCGTTTTGTCTCGTGCGATGACGCGTTATACGACCGTGGGTCAAGCAACGGTGCCATCCCTTGGTTCGTGAGAAAATGCGAACTTGGTAGCGGCGCACGTCGTACGCCATACGTTCTCGATTTCCGAATCCCCATGCTTGATCCTCGCCTATATCCACGTGCTGACAGCGCCCCTGCGCCATTGGCATCGGTCTATGCGTTGGTCGAAGCCAGTCTAGCCGCGGGCTCCGGGCAAGAAGCCGCCATCGCCGATGCCGGGATCATGACGGTACTAGACGGCATGGTAGCGCTTGACGGTCAAGCTCTCGCACAGCTTTTTACGCAGGTACCGTCGGGGGCCGTTTATCGTCATCTGTGGCGGCTCCTGGACGCAAGCGAACGCAATGGTGCCACGGACTCCGCATTGCGCGTCACGATGTTTGCCATTCCACTTATCGTCGTTGCGGCTCTCGATACCACAACGACGCCGGCGACCACGCTGACCGGTGTGGTCGACGACATCAGCGCGCTTGCTGCGATCCTGCGGGAGCATCGCGCGCTGGCCGGCAACGAAAATTTCGGATTGGGCAACGCGCTTGTAGCGGCCGACGCTCTGGAGTTTGCACGACTGCCAGCGTTGTTCGCTCGACGTGCGTTGTCGTCGATATCAACGCCGCTCGATGACCTTGCACCGGCCCCCATCATCGTCAGTGGCACGACCGAAGCCGTGC
>JBDTTY010000439.1:0-2825 GCA_040007975.1 Betaproteobacteria bacterium
AAGGCCCACAGCCTCGCCTGCGGAGGGACTACTGAGTCTGCATGGGGCGAGTCGAACCTTCCGGTACAATTCAACGGCCGCCTCACGAGGGCGGCCGTTTCTTTTCCAGAATCCGTCGAAGAGTTGCCATGTCGTCGCACATGACCCCGGAAGAAATCGTTTCCGAACTGGACAAGCACATCGTTGGTCAGCATGCGGCCAAGCGGGCCGTGGCCATCGCGTTGCGCAATCGCTGGCGGCGGCAGCAGGTGCCCGAGCCGTTGCGGCAGGAAATCACGCCCAAGAACATCCTGATGATCGGACCCACCGGCGTGGGCAAGACCGAGATCGCACGTCGACTCGCGCGGCTTGCGGACGCGCCTTTCGTCAAGGTCGAGGCCAGCAAATTTACCGAGGTCGGATACGTCGGCCGCGATGTCGACACGATCATCCGCGATCTGGTGGAAGTGGCCGTCAAGGAAACGCGTGAGACCGAGACGCGCAAGGTGCGCGATCACGCCGCCGACAACGCCGAAGAGCGTCTGCTCGACGTCCTGCTGCCCCCGGCGCGCGAAGTAAATTTCGCGGACATGAAACCAGCCGACACGACCACACGTCAGAAATTTCGCAAGATGCTGCGCGAAGGTTCGCTTGATGATCGCGAGGTCGAAATCGAGATGTCGACGCAACCTGCCAACATGGAATTCATGGCGCCGCCCGGCATGGAGGAATTGACCGGCCAGATCCAGGGCATGTTCGCGCAAATGGGGGCGGGACGCCGCAAGTTGAAGAAAATGTCCGTCACCGAGGCGATGAAGGTCCTTACCGACGAGGAGGCCGCGCGACTCCTGAACGACGACGACATCAAGACCCGCGCGCTGGCCTCCGCTGAACAAAACGGCATCGTATTTCTCGACGAGATCGACAAAATTGCGTCACGCTCCGAAATGCATGGGGCGGACGTCTCGCGACAAGGCGTGCAACGCGATTTATTGCCCCTGGTCGAGGGCACCACCGTCACGACCAAATACGGCATGGTCAAGACTGATCACATTCTGTTCATCGCGTCCGGCGCGTTTCACCTATCGACGCCGTCGGACCTCATTCCCGAATTGCAGGGACGCTTTCCGATTCGGGTCGAATTGTCGTCACTGTCGGTGTCCGACTTCGAGAAGATCCTCACCGCGACCGATGCGTGTCTTACGCGGCAATACACGGCACTGCTGGCCACCGAACAGGTCCATCTCGAATTCACGTCCGACGGCGTACGCCGCCTCGCGGAGATTGCCTTTGCCGTCAACGAAAAGCAGGAAAACATCGGCGCGCGTCGACTCCACACCGTGATGGAGCGCCTGCTGGATGACGTGTCGTTTCACGCGGCGCGTCGCACCGGCGAACACGTGGCCATCGATGCCGCCTTCGTCGACGCCACGTTGGCCGACATCGCCGGCAACGACAATCTCGCGCGGTACATCCTGTGATGATGTGCCGCACAGTTTGCGGCTAGAGGACGTGCGGCGTGCTTGAACGTATCCTCGGCATCATCCTGCCCGTGTTTCTGGTCGTGGTGGTCGGCTATTTCTATGCGCGTCGCGTAAAGCCGGATATGACCATCGTCAATCGCATCAGCATGACGATTCTGGCGCCGGCGCTCATTTTTTCCGCGCTGGCCAGCAAGGATTTCAATGTCGACGAAAACCTCCCGCTGATGCTGGCCAGCGTCGGTGTCGTGCTGGGGTCGGGCCTCATTGCCTGGCCGTTTGCCAGACTGCTGCACGCCGATCACCGCACATTTGTGCCGCCGATGATGTTCAACAACTGCGGCAACATGGGGCTGCCGCTGGCGGTGCTTGCCTTTGGCCAGGGCGGCTTCTCGGCGATGGTCGCGCTGTTCACGATCTCCAATCTGCTGCACTTCACGCTCGGTGCGTGGATGATCGATCACAACGCAAAGTTCGGCAATCTGCTGCGTAACCCGATGGTGTGGTCGACGTTTCTTGGCTTTGCGTTTGCATTGGTACATCCACCGATACCCGAATGGACCAGCGTGGGCATCAAGATGGTGGGCGATGCGTTGATTCCGATGATGCTGCTTTCTCTCGGCGTGCGCCTCTACGAAGTGAAGTGGGATGATTGGCATCTTGGCCTCATCGGCGGCATGGTGTGCCCGCTGACCGGCATAGCGATGGCCGCGTTGTTGTCGCCGCTGCTGGGGCTCGACCACACGCAGCAGGGATTGCTGATCCTCTTTGGCTGTCTGCCACCCGCCGTCCTCAACTTCATGGTCGCCGAGCAATTCAAGCAGGAGCCGGCCAAGGTCGCCTCCATCGTGCTGATCGGAAACGTGATGTCGGTCATCTTCATCCCGATCGGGTTAACACTCGCACTTCTTTGAAGCCATGAAAACTTCCAGCGTTGACGTAATCCTGTTCGATCTGGGTGGCGTGCTGATCGAGCTTGCCGGTGTCGAAAAAATGCTGGAATGGTCGAAGGGTCTCGCCGGCACCGACGACCTGTGGCGCCGCTGGCTGCAATCGCACGCCGTGCGCGCGTTTGAAACCGGCCGCATCGGCACCGACGAATTTGCGGTTCGATTGATCGAAGAGTTTGGCGTACCGGTGGCGCCCGCCGAATTCCTGCACGCGTTCGACGGCTGGCCGCGCGCGCTATACCCAGGGGCCAAGGAACTGCTGGCAGAATTGGCGCCGCACTTTGAGCTGGCCAGCGTATCCAACACCAACGAAATGCACTGGCAACGATTTACCGGCGAGTGGACGCTGGACCAGTCCTTTCACCACAATTTCCCGTCGCATCGCGTCGGCAAGCTGAAGCCCGACGCCGAGTAC
>JBDTTY010000440.1:0-2823 GCA_040007975.1 Betaproteobacteria bacterium
CATCTGCAGAACATGCACGAGCTCCCACCTCGGGAAAGCGTTCACGCCCTTGATCCTGAGGGGCTCCGCGTGAAGGATAGGAAATTCAACTGCGCGACTCCGAGTATTTCGAGTTTGGCCCTGGTCAGGTCATTTCGCGCGAAAGCTCGCGTACGCGGCGTCCACGCCGGCGCCGCGCGCCATCGAATGACCCTCCGCCGCCAGCACGGTCTCAAGAGCCGCAAGCGTGAGCAACACCGTGTCGCACCGCGCGTTGTAGCCCATGGCGCCAATACGCCATATCTTGCCTATGAGAGGGCCGAATGAAGTGCCGATCTCGATGTTGAAATCATTGAGCATCGCCATGCGTACCCGGTCGCCGTTGATGCCCTGTGGTATCCATACGCCCGTCACGTTGGGCATTTTGTGCGCGATGTCGCCAAATAGTTTGAGCCCCATGCCCGACAGGCCGGCGATCATCGCGCGCGAAGCATCGGTGTGGCGCTTGAACGCGCAAGCGTGTCCTTCCTGGACGAAGATGCGAGCGCACTCGCGCGCCGCGTAAAGCATGGTGGTCGCCTCGGTATGATGATTGAGCGCAAGATCGCTCCAGTAATCCATCAGCATCGCCAGGTCGAAATAATTGCTGCCGATCATGCGCCCTTCGCCGGGGACGTAATTCGTCGGTCGCACGCCCTCCTCGATATGGCGGCGGCGATAGACAAGCTTGGCAAACGCCTCGCTCATGGTGATCGGCGACACTCCGGACGGACCTGCCAGACATTTTTGCAAGCCGCCGGTGACGCAATCGATCTCCCATGCATCGACCGGCAGGGGCGTACCGCCGATTGATGCCGTGGCATCGACTTGAAGCAGAGCGCCGTGCCGATGACAGATGGGCCCGAGTTCCTCGAGCGGCTGGCACATCGTCGTGGACGTGTCCCCTTGGCATACGGCCACAAGCTTGGGCGAGAATGCCTTTACCGCCGCCTCGATCGCCTCGGGGGCGAAGACGCTGCCCCATTCGCATTCGATGACCTTGATTTGCGCGCCGACGCGACGCGCGATTTCAGTCATGAGTTGGCCGAATCGGCCAAACGAGCAGATCAGCACCCGGTCACCCGGCTCGACAAACGACAGCATCGCTGTCTCGATCGCACTGCGCGCCGTGCCATCGATGACGAACGTCCAATCGTTGCGGGTCTCGAAGACTTGACGATACAAGTCCATCGTCTCACGCATCATCTGACGGAATTGCGGGTCGAACTGCCCAAGCAAGGGCGCCGACATCGTGCGCAATACCCGGGGATCTGCATTGATGGGGCCGGGCCCCATCAACAAGCGCGGGAGCGGATTTAGTTCAGCGAAGGCACTGGCCGAATTGGCCAATGGCGCAAGCGGCGGCAAGGAATCTGTCATTGGAAAGGTCATTTTGTATACAGCGTTGACAAAATAAGTATACAGGAGGGAAACGGCGCCTTAATGAACCCCTGACAAGCCGAAAGATCCCGCGCGTCCAAATGCATGGCACGTCGCAATCGCCACGGCAACCGGCACCACCATCGGCTTTTGCGGCCTGATTCATCCCGGCGGACAGGTGGAGGCGGAAGTGACGTACGCTTTGCTGCGGAGTCACTGGGGACGCGGTTTTGCCAATGAATCAGTCATCGGCTTGGTGGCGTATGGTGAAACACGGCATGCGCTTGCGCAAATCGTCGCGACTGCCGCCCCCCCCCAATGCGGCCTCACATCGCGTCTTGCTCAAAGCCGGCTTTCGGCGAGGCGCATTGCGTGACAATGATGACGGTAGTCAGACCCAGCTATTCGCATGGCAATCCTCGATGCGCACGTCCTGATTCTGCGTCGATGGCTTCGACCTTCTCCAGAGCAACGCCGCGATGAATGATCCGTTACTGATCGACCTGCCGACCACCATCGAAACCCGTCGTCTGCTCATGCGCCCGCCGCAGGCAGGCGACGGCGTATTGCTGCATGCGGCTGTCGTCGAGTCGCTGGTCGAACTTCGCCGCTACCTGGCCTCACTGCCATGGGTCGCCGCCGAGCAAACGCTGGGGTTATCCGAGGCCTACTGTCGCAACGCGCAGGCCAATTTCATTGCCCGCAAGGACCTGCCATTTTTGCTGCTCGAAAAGAGCACCGGTCTAGTGGTGGGTGCAACGGGATTGCACCGCACCGAATGGGCTACGCTCAGGACCGAAGTCGGCTATTGGGTCCGCACATCACGCGCACGCAGCGGATTGATGACTGAAGCCGTATCCGCGCTCACCGACTACGCTTTCGCACATCTGCGCGCGGCGCGCGTTGAAATCATCACGGATGAGGACAACGTCGCGTCCCGCAAGGTGGCCGAGCGATGTCACTTCGTGCTGGAAGGTACGTTGCGCAACGAGCGTCGCGCGCCCGACGGTACGCTGCGCAATACCTGCATTTACGCGCGCATTGCGACGGCGCACTAGCGGCACGCGTGCCCTCATGGCCACAATCGAAACGTGCGAACTGCCCGCCGACGCGCTTCTGCGCAAATACGCTGACGCCGGCGCCTTCGCTGACTGTTATGTTGCCGAAGTCGCGCGCGCCGTTACGCAGGCTGA
This sequence comes from Betaproteobacteria bacterium, assembly GCA_040007975.1. GTDB lineage: Bacteria > Pseudomonadota > Gammaproteobacteria > Burkholderiales > Casimicrobiaceae > VBCG01. The sequence goes on from JBDTTY010000440.1 coordinate 2,592, forward strand.
GTATGTCGAGGCCTTCTATACAACCGCTGCATTCCAGGTCGAGCGACGGCTGCTTGCGTGGTTTGCCGCCAAGCCCTCAACGGATTTGCAGGTGCGGGACTTGGCCTCCGAAGCGGCCGACTCGTTTGCGGCGTGGACGGTCGAAGCTCGACGATCCGATCAATTGTTGCTGGCTGACTATCAAGGTCGCACACGATCATGGCTGATGTGCGTGCCGGTTGCCGCGGGTGAC
>JBDTTY010000441.1:0-2817 GCA_040007975.1 Betaproteobacteria bacterium
GTAGGCGAAGGGTAGGCGAGGCTTCAGCCTCGCGCATCCCGCCACCGCGAGGCTGAAGCCTCGCCTACGGTCCATTCTTCATGCCATCATCGCGCAGTGAGCACTCCCGCTACTTTGCGCATTGAACGCCTGACGCCCGAACGGCGCGCCGACTATCTCGCATTCTTCGATCATGAGCGTGGGCCGGCATTTGCCGACAACCCGGAATGGGCCAAGTGTTACTGCCACTACTATCAGGTACCGGTTGCGCTGACGTGGCGTGATTTCGATGGCGTCGCCAACCGCATGGCCATGGATGCGCGGATCGCAGCTGGCGAAATGGAAGGCTACATGGCCTACGACGGCGACGAGGTCGTGGGCTGGATGAACGCGCAGCCCTATACCAAATTGCGCCACGCCTGTACGCGCCTGCGCATCGCACCCACGAAGTTGCCGGTGCCTGCCCACAACGCTGCCGCGATTGTGTGTTTTGTCATTCCACCCCAACGTCGCCGCCAGGGCGTGGCGACGTCACTGTTGGCCGGCGGTCTCGCCAACCTGACCGCGCGCGGCATTGCCCTTGTCGATGCATTTCCGTGGAACACCGCGGCCGATGCCACCAGTGCGGCCGACCACTACCACGGCACGATGTCGATGTTCGTTCATGCGGGGTTTGAATCCGTGGTGCGCCATGACGATCTGACGGTCGTGCGCAAGATGTTGCGATGATTCCAGACGCCGAACGCCGGCATCGCACACTGCTGCCGCACGCACTCGCGTTGCTCTACGGCGTGGCCATCGCCTACGCCAGCCTGCAACCGTTTACACCATGGTTGTCGCCCGCCGCCGGGACACCCTTCTGGCCGTTCGCATCGTGGCCTCCGCGCTGGACGCGCTTCGATTTCCTGGCCAACATTCTGGCGTACATTCCGTTCGGCCTTTTCGTCGCGTTGACTCCGCGCCGCGCGTCACCCGCCGCGCGCGCGATCTACGCGCTTTGCGCGGGCATCACGCTATCGTTCGGGCTTGAGACGCTTCAGATGTTTTTGCCGTCGCGCGATGCCAGTCTGATCGACCTCGCGGCCAACACCACGGGCACGTTGCTCGGCGCACTACTCGCGGCCATCGTTGTCCGGTCCGAACCCGCGCGACATATCCTGTCCACAATTCGCCATCACGTCTTTCTGCCGGGAATGCTGGGCGATGTCGGCCTCGCATTGCTGGCAGTGTGGCTCGCCGCGCAGATCAACCCGGGGATTCCCCTGTTTGCCGTCACCTTCGTTGCGGACGCACTCCCGGTAGGCGCTGCCGTGCTGGGAAACGTCGTGCGCGCGGATCGGGCCGCCGTTCTGATCGAGGCTGCACAATCGGCGCTGCAGTTGACTGGCGTCGGACTGTTTCTGGTCCTGCTGCTGCGCGACCGCCGCTACATCGGCGGCGCGGTGCTGCTGCTGATCGGATCCGCATTGCTGGTCAAGGGCGTCTCGGCGATGTTGCTGTTGAAACCCGCAGTGTGGGACACGTGGCTCAAGCCGGGCGTCTCGATCGGTATTGCAGCCGGTTTGCTGGTGCTGCTTTGTATCGTGTTCATGCCACGACCGGTGCAACTTGCCGCATGCGCTACCGCGTTGCTGGCGTCATTGCTGTTGCCGATCCTCGTGTCGGACCTGCCGCCCGCACGTGCACCATTGACGCTGTTCAGCTGGCGCTACGGTCACCTCCTCAACTTCAATGGCTTGACCCAATCGATGTTGCTGGCGTGGCCGCTTGCCGTCAGTGCGTGGCTGTTGGGGCTGGCCGGGCGACCAGCGTGGGGGGATCCACGCGAGCGACGCGCAGGCACTCCGCTATAATTCTCGGCGTGCCTCCGCTCATGCCATTCGGCATTGGCCGCATCCAACTTCCGATCCGATGAGCTACTTCGAACGCCACGTTTTTTTCTGCTGCAACCAGCGCGATGCCGGCGAAAAATGCTGCGCCGATTCCGGCGCGGCAGATATGCAGGGATACGCCAAACGCCGGATCAAGGCGCTCGGAATCAACGGTCCCGGTCACGTTCGGATCAACAAGGCCGGCTGCCTCGACCGCTGTGAAGAAGGACCTGTGCTGGTCGTGTATCCCGAGGGCGTCTGGTACACCTTTGTCGACCGCGAAGACATCGACGAAATCATCGATAGTCACATCGTCAACGGCAAGGTCGTCGAGCGACTGCTGATTTGACGCCGAAGACCGCAGAGCGCGACACGATCGTCGGGCCTGCAGGACCACTCGAAATCGTCCGCAACATTCCCGAGGGCGTGCCCGTCGGGATCGCGCTGGTAGCGCATCCGCACCCGCTGCAAGGCGGCACACTCGACAACAAGGTAGTCCAGACGCTGGCGCGAACGTTCTTTGCGCTGGGCTATGTTGCAATCCGCTTCAATTTTCGCGGCGTCGGCGCGTCCGCCGGCACGTTTGATGATGGCATCGGCGAAACCCTTGACGCGTTGGCCGCGCTTGCCGATGCACGGCAGCGCTTTGGCGCCGATCTGCCGATCGTACTGGCCGGCTTTTCGTTTGGATCTTTTGTGCAAACGCGCGTAGCCAGGACCGTCGCGGCACAGCGTATCGTGCTGGTCGGGCCCGCGGTTGGCCGCTTCGCGGTTGAAACCGTTCCCGCAGATACGATCGTCATCCATGGCGAGCAGGACGATGTCGTGCACCTCGCCGATGTGTTCGCATGGGCGCGACCGCAGGAGCTGCCGATCATTGTGTTTCCAGGTTGCGGTCACTTCTTCCACGGTCGACTGACGCAATTGCAACGCGTGATCACCGGGATGTGGCAGCGCGATGGTCTCG
>JBDTTY010000442.1:0-2780 GCA_040007975.1 Betaproteobacteria bacterium
GGCCGTCGCTTATGTGACGGCGGCGGCGCTCGACAATGCCGCCAATCATCCTGATACTGCAGCGCGTGCGCAGCATCAGGCATTCGCCGAGTTCATGATTCCGATCGTCAAGGGTTGGTCGACCGAAGTCGCGCAGGAAGTAACGTCGCTGGGCGTGCAAGTGCACGGCGGAATGGGCTTCATCGAAGAAACCGGCGCGGCGCAGCATATGCGCGACGCGCGAATCATCACGATCTACGAAGGCACCACAGCGATCCAGGCCAACGATCTGATCGGCCGCAAGACGGCACGTGATGGCGGTGTGGTCGCCAAAGGGATTGCCGCCGAGATCGACAAGCTCGCGGCGAAACTGGCGTCGCGTACAGAGCCTGCACTGACATCGATCGGCGTGGATCTGGCGGCCGCCACCGCGGATTTGCAGGCGGCGATCGATTGGATGGTTCCGGCGTATGGTCGGAACACGCGCGCCGCGCATGCGGGTGCCGTGGCATACCTGAAACTCTGGGGGCTCGTCGCTGGTGGGTGGCAGATGGCGCGCGCGGCGTTGATCGCCGCCGAGCAGATTGCAGCCGGGGACGGTAACGCCCATTTTCTGGAAGCCAAGATTGCGACGGCGCGTTACTACAGCGATTGCCTGTTGCCGCAAGCATCCGGATTTGCGCATACGATCATCCATGGCGGCGACAGCGTACTGGCGCTCGCCGAGGAAGCATTCTGAAACTGCTCGTGTGGCGAGTAACCGCGACCACACTGGTGATCTTTGCCGGTGTGGCCGCGGCGCAAAATGCGCCGACCACGTGGACGGGTGTCGGCGGAAATCCGCCGACCTATTCGCAGCGCGCATTGTCGGCAGTGCCCAATGCCGCTGCAGTGCGCCAGCGTTTCTGGTCGCCACGATTAGCCGACGGTTGGGTACCCCAAGGCGTTGCTGCGGGTGGCGGGTACTTGTGGGTGGCGGCATACCAAAGCACTGATCCCAAGCAGAGTCGCGGGCCATGCCGCGTGTTTCAGTTGGATCCAGGCAATGGTGCGGTGGCCGGACAATTTGATTTGCCCGCCGCATGCGGTCATGCCGGGGGCATCACGCATAACGGTGATCGCATTCTCTATGTTGCCGACGGTCGCGCGTTGTGGCGCATCGATACGCAGGCAGCATTGGCTGCCGGACGTTGCGTCGATATGGGATGTTCCAGCACCAGCTTGAAAGGTGCGCTGCGGGCCGATTGGCTGGCCTATCGCGACGGCATGCTGTGGTTGGGCGCGTATCGCAAGGCGGCCGCCGAGACGGCCCTTGCGTGGCGCATTCCCGAAAGCGGCGTGATGGCGCAGATCGTCACCGGTGGCGGGGCGCTTGATGCCAAGGCGGCAGATCGCACGATCGCCATTGCTGCGCAGTCGCAAGGTGCCGCCGTGGCACCGGACGGTTCGCTCTGGATCACCCAGAGCAGTGGCAACTTCGGCCGTTTGCAGCATGTGGATTCGACCTCCGGCAACGTGATCGCCGAGTTTGCGATGGCCGCCGGCATCGAGGACATCGAGTTCGGTCCCGACGGACAGCTATGGGCGGTGTCCGAGGCGGGATCGCGGCGCTGGAACACGTTGCCGACGTTTTACCCGCTGGTGTTTTCGATCGACGTCGGCGCGTTGCGCTGATCGTGCGTGGACGGCCTATTGCGACGGGAGATGTAGACGGCGCCCGTCCGCGAGGCTGAAGCCTCGCCTACAGGCCCCATCTGCCGATGTCGTTTACCGCGCGGCGATGCCGCTCACCCCGCGGCGGGCGGAATGGCGACGACACCGTGCTGCGCCAAGGCCACGCCGACTTTGCTGCCTACCGGATGAGGTTGTGCCACGGCGGTCGAGATGACGAAGAGTTCACCGATCGGCGTCTCGAGGGTGTACTCCATCAAGCCGCCCAGGTACGACGCCTTGCGCACGGTCGCAGTCATCGCGGCGTTGGCTTCCGGCGTGAATGTAACGGCTTCCGGGCGGATCGAGAGTTCGACGTCACCATCGGGCAAACCACGATGCGGCAGGCTGAGGGTGACTCCGCCCACTTCGACATCGGCATACGTGGCATCACGACGTGTGAGGCGTCCGCGTACGCGGTTGGCATCGCCCATGAAGCCGGCGACAAACGGATCACTCGGCTGCTCGTACAACGCGCGCGGTGCGCCTTCCTGCGCAATGACCGCCTTGTTCATCACGATGATTCGATCGGATACCGCCATCGCTTCCGCCTGATCGTGCGTCACGTAGACAACTGTCAGCGATAAACGCTGCTGCAACTCGCGGATCTCCTCGCGCATCTGCCGCCGCAAACGTGCATCGAGGTTGGACAGCGGCTCGTCAAACAGCAGCACTGACGGCTCGAGCACCAGCGCGCGGGCGACAGCCACACGCTGCTGCTGGCCGCCGGACAATTCCGACGGCAGGCGCGTGTCGAAACCACGCAGTCCGACGGTGACTAATGCGGCGCGGGCGCGCTCGTCGGCCCGCGTCTTGGGCATCTTGGCCACCACCAGGCCATAGCGCACGTTCTCGAGGACATTCATGTGCGGAAACAGCGCGTAACTCTGAAACACCATCGACACGTCGCGCTCGGACGCTGCTGTTTGCGAAACGTCGGCGCCACCGATCAGAATGGTGCCGCTGGACGGCAATTCCAGACCAGCGATCAGCCGCAACGTCGTCGTCTTGCCACAACCGGAGGGACCCAGCAACGTGACGAGCTTCCCAGCTTCGATGGTGAACGAAATATCGCGAACCGCGGCAACGTC
>JBDTTY010000443.1:0-2778 GCA_040007975.1 Betaproteobacteria bacterium
GAAGTGCGCCGCGAGCGAACGGAGTAGAATTCTAACATTCGCTGAACGCTCCCTCATGACTGCACCGTCCTACGTCCACCTGCGTCTGCACAGCGAGTTTTCGATCGTCGACAGTACGCTGCGCGTCGATGCCGCGGTAGCCGCTGCCGCACGCGATCATATGCCCGCGCTGGCGATCTCCGATCTTGGCAATGCGTTTGGTCTGATCAAGTTCTACAAGGCAGCCCGCGCCGCCGGCATCAAGCCGATCGCCGGCTGCGACGTCTGGATCACCCACGAACGCGAGCGTGAAGCGCCGCACCGCGCATTGCTGTTGGCCGCAGATCGTCAGGGCTATCTGCGACTGTGCGACTGGTTGTCCCGCGCCTACCGCACCAACCAGCATCGCGGCCGTGCCGAGTTGCAGCCACGATGGTTCGACGAAGGCACCGACGGCCTGATCGCCTTGTCGGGCGGCGCCTACGGCAATGTCGGCGCGGCGCTTGCACAAGGGGACACGGCAGCGGCCTCGCGTGCCGCCAAAGGTTGGGCCGCAGCGTTTCCGCAACGCTATTACCTCGAAGTGCAGCGCGCCGGACATGCCGAAGACGACGCGCTCGTCGCCGGCACCGTGGCGCTGGCGCAATCCTTGTCGCTGCCTGTGGTAGCCACGCATCCGGTCCAGTTTCTGGCTGCCGAGGATTTTCGTGCGCATGATGCGCGCGTGTGCATCGCCGAAGGCCACATCCTCGCTGACACACGGCGCCCGCGGCGCTTCACGGCCGATCAGTACTTCACGACCCAAGCGCAAATGGCGGAGCGCTTTGCCGATCTGCCCGAAGCACTGGCCAATTCGGTCGCCATTGCGCAACGCTGCAATCTCACGATTCCGCTCGGTGAAAATCATCTGCCGGAATTCCCCACGCCTGCCGGCGTGACGATCGACGACCACCTTCGCGAAGTCGCCGCCGCGGGCCTCGAGCGCCGGTTGGCACAGTTGTATCCAGACGCCACCGTGCGCGACGCCAAGCGCATCGAGTACACGGCACGACTCGACTTCGAGACGAAGACGATCGTGCAGATGGGCTTTGCCGGCTATTTCCTGATCGTGGCCGACTTCATCAACTGGGCACGCGAAAACGGGGTGCCGGTCGGCCCGGGACGCGGCTCGGGCGCGGGCTCGCTGGTCGCCTATTCACTGCGCATCACCGACCTTGATCCGCTGCGCTATTCGCTGATCTTCGAACGCTTTTTGAATCCCGAGCGGGTGTCGATGCCGGACTTCGACATCGATTTCTGCCAGGACGGACGCGACCGCGTCATCGATTACGTGAAGAAGAAATACGGCGCGGATTCGGTGTCGCAGATCGCCACGTTTGGCACGCTCGCAGCCAAGGCGGCCGTCCGCGACGTAGGCCGTGTGCTCGACCTGCCTTATCTCTTTGTCGACGGGATCGCCAAACTTATCCCATTCCAGCCCGGCAAACTCGTCACACTCAAACGCCGCACCGGCGATGCCGATGCCAACGTGATCTATGCGCGCGAAGTGGAGCCGCTGATCAACGAGCGCGAGGCAGCCGAGGAGGAAGTGCGGCAGCTGCTCGAATTGGCCGAACAGTTGGAGGGCCTGCCGCGCAACGTCGGCATGCACGCCGGTGGCGTGCTGATCGCGCCCGGCAAGCTCACCGATTTCTGCCCGCTGTATGTGCAGCCCAATGCCGAAGCCATCCTGTCGCAGTTCGACAAGGACGATGTCGAAGCGGTGGGCCTCGTCAAGTTCGACTTTCTGGGACTCACGACACTCACGATCCTCGACTGGACGGTGCGCTATATCCGCATGCTTGATCCCGCGTCGAATGTGGATCTCGACCGCTTGCCGCTCGACGATCAGGCGGCGTTCAACATTTTTCGCAAGGTCAATACGACCGCGGTCTTCCAGTTTGAATCGCGCGGCATGCGCGAGCTTTTAAAGCAGGCACCGGTCAATCGCTTCGAGGACATCATCGCGCTGGTGGCGCTCTACCGCCCGGGACCGATGGAACTGATTCCGGATTACGTCGCCCGCAAATCCGGCCGCGAGCGCAGCGCCTATCCTGATCCGCGTCTTGAACCCATTCTTGCCGAAACCTACGGCGTGATGGTGTATCAGGAACACGTGATGAAGATCGCGCAGGAAATCGGCGGCTACACGATGGGGGGTGCCGACCTGCTGCGCAAGGCCATGGGCAAGAAAAAGCCCGAAGAAATGGCGAAGCATCGCACCATCTTTGTCGAGGGTGCCACCAAGAACGGCGTCACGCCGATCAAGGCCACGCTGCTGTTCGACCTGATGGAAAAATTCGCGGGCTACGGCTTCAACAAGGCGCACGCCGCGGCCTATGCGTTGGTCGCGTATCAGACGGCGTGGTTCAAGGCGCACCATCCGGCCGCGTTCATGGCGGCCAACCTGTCGCTGGTGATGGACGACACCGACAAGGTGCGCAGCTTCCGCGACGACGTACACGCCCAGGGCTTGAAAGTGCTGCCGCCCGACATCAACGCATCCAACTACCGTTTCGAGCCCGTGGATACGATACAGATCCGCTACGGTCTGGGCGGCATCAAGGGCACCGGTGAAGCGGCCATCGAAGCCATCGTTGCGGCGCGCGTGGGGGGCGGGCCGTTTCGCGATCTCTTCGATTTCTGCCGCCGCGTTGACAAGCGCGCGATCAATCGCCGCGCCGTCGAAGCGTTGGTGCGCGCCGGCGCCTTCGATGCGATCGAATCAAGACGTGCTTCACTGCTTGCATCGGTCAGCAT
>JBDTTY010000444.1:0-2762 GCA_040007975.1 Betaproteobacteria bacterium
CCGCAGTCGTATCGACGACCATCGAAACGATAGGCCATCACCCGTTCGTCCTCCAGCAGGCGGGCGATGCCATCGGTCAACTGAATTTCACCGCCGGCACCAGGCGGCATCGTGCGCAGATGATGGAAGATGCGCGGCGTTAACACATAGCGCCCGACCACCGCGAGGGTTGACGGTGTGCTACCCGGCTTGGGCTTTTCCACGATGCGGGTGATTGTGGATGCGCGCGCGGCAGGATCCGACGTTTCAACGATACCCCAACTGCCGACGTCGTCTGCAGGCACTTCCATCACGCCGATGGCAGATGCATTCTCGCGGGTCGCGAGATCGACCATCTGCCGCATCACCGGCACGTCCGCGTCAATCAGGTCGTCGGCCAGAATGACGGCGAACGGTTCGTCACCAACGACCGGCGCCGCACAAAGCACGGCATGGCCGAGACCGAGGGCTTCGGATTGACGAATGTAGATGCAGTTGATGCCGGGTGGGGTCGCCGCTTGCACGGCCTCGAGCAACGCTGCCTTGTTGCGCAGCGCAAGTTCGGTCTCGAGCTCGTAGGCTTTGTCGAAATGATCCTCGATCGCGCGTTTGTTGCGACCGGTGATGAAGATCATGTCGGTGATGCCCGCCGCCGCCGCCTCTTCCACCGCGTATTGGATCAGCGGCTTGTCGACGACCGGAAGCATCTCCTTGGGACTTGCCTTGGTGACCGGCAGGAAGCGGCTGCCGAGGCCCGCCACGGGGAATACGGCTTTGGTGATGGGTTTCATGGAGTATTGGTCTCGGCGGAACGTTGCGCCAGCAGTTGCTGAAATGCAGATTCGTCAAGTATGGGCACTTGCAGTGTCTCGGCCTTGACGAGCTTGGTGCCGGCATCGGCACCGGCGACGACAAAATCAGTCTTTTTCGATACGGAACCGGCCACCTTGCCGCCTTCCGCCTCGATCATGGCCTTGGCGGCGTCGCGTGACAATGTGGGCAGCGTACCAGTCAACACAAAGATCAGTCCGGCAAGCGCGCCGGCCGCGACGCGCTGGGGTTCGCTATCCGCCCAATGCACCCCCGCGGCCCGCAATTGTGCGATGCCTTCGAGATTGTGCGGTTCGGCAAAGAAGCCGACGATGGAGGCCGCCAGTACGGGGCCGACATCGCGCACTTCCAGCAAAGCTGCTTCGTCCGCGGCCAGCAACGGTTCCAGGCTGCCGAAATGTGCGGCCAAATCCTTGGCGGTAGCCTCACCGACATGGCGGATGCCGAGCCCGAAAATAAAGCGGGCGAGCGTCGTCGACTTGCTGGCTTCAATGGCCGCGACGATGTTGCCGGCGCTCTTGTCTGCCATCCTTTCGAGGGCCGACAGTTGCGCCAGCCCGAGTTTGTAGAGACCTGCCGGCGAACGGACGATGTCAGCATCGACCAGTTGGTCGACCAGTTTGTCGCCCATGCCCTCGATATCCAGTGCGCGTCGGCCGGCGAAGTGCAGGATCGCCTGCTTGCGTTGCGCCGGGCAGACAAGTCCACCGGTGCAACGTGCGATCGCCTCGTCGGGCAGACGAACAATGGCCGAGCCGCACTCCGGACAATGTGTTGGCATCACGAACGGCGTGGCATCGACCGGTCGCTTGTCCAGCAGCACGCGCACCACCTCGGGAATGACATCGCCCGCACGGCGCACGATCACCGTATCCCCCACGTGGACATCCTTGCGCCGAACTTCATCTTCGTTGTGCAACGTGGCGTTGGTCACCGTCACGCCACCCACGAACACCGGGGCGAGACGCGCCACCGGCGTGATCGCGCCCGTGCGGCCGACCTGCACATCGATCCCCACCACGACCGTCGTCATTTCCTCGGCCGGAAACTTGTGCGCGATGGCAAAGCGCGGAGCGCGCGACACGAAGCCCAGCTGCTGCTGCTGGGCAAACGCATTTACCTTGTAGACGACGCCATCGATATCGAATGGCAGACCCGGACGCGCCGTGCCCATCGCCTTGTAGGCATCGAGCAGGCTGGCCAAGCCGACGGCGACCGAACGTTCGCGGGCGACCGGAATATGCAGCTTGGCGAACAGTGCCAGCAGGGCGGTGTGCGTCGACGGCGCGGCGACGTCGCCCCACTCCACCGCACCGATGCCGTAGGCATAGAACGCCAAACGGCGCGTTGCGGTAATGCGCGGGTCAAGTTGGCGCAGGCTTCCGGCGGCGGCATTGCGCGGATTGGCAAACACCTTGTCCCCGCGCGCCGACTGCGCGCGGTTGAGCGCATCGAAGTCGCGCTTCAACATCAACACTTCGCCCCGCACCTCGAGCAGCGGGGGCGGGCGTTCGATGGCCAACTGCAGCGGTATGGCGCGCACCGTGCGCAGATTGGCAGTGACATTTTCGCCACTCGCACCGTCGCCGCGCGTTGAGCCTTGGACGAACCTGCCACGTTCGTACACCAGATTGATCGCGAGGCCGTCGAACTTGGGCTCGACGGCATACGTGACCGCTGCCTCGCCAAGGCCTTCGCGCACCCGACGGTCGAAGGCCTCGACTTCGGCATCGGTAAACGCGTTGTTGAGGGAGAGCATCGGCACGCGATGCGTGACGCTGTCGAATTCCGGGGACGGCGCACCGGCCACCCGTTGCGTCGGCGAATCCGCATGCAGCAGCGAAGGAAATTGCGCCTCGAGTTGCTGCAACTCGCGCATCAAACCGTCGTAGTCTGCATCGCTGATCGCGGGATCGTCGAGCACGTAATAGCGGTGGTCGTGGGCGACGAGT
>JBDTTY010000445.1:0-2749 GCA_040007975.1 Betaproteobacteria bacterium
ACACCTTGCCCTCCGGCAACTTCACCGTTTCAAACAACTTCCATTCGTGGGCATGTCGTGGATTGGCGGCCTCGAGCGCGATGGCGCTTGGCCGCGCCTTGAATACGATGTCGATCACGTCGGCCAGCGGCACGTCGCAATGATGCGGACCTTCGTAGTTGCCCCAGCAAAGGTGCATGCGAAGCATCTCAGGAGGAATATTGGCCACGGCATGATTGAGCACTTCGACGTGCAACTGCGCCTTCTTGCGCCACTCGGCCAGACTGAGGTCGGCGTGCTGGATGTGGCGTCCCATGCCGAGATCGGGACAATCGATCTGCAAAACGAAGCCCGCCGCGGCAATCGTTTCGTATTCCACCCGCATCGTCTCCGCGATTGCGTATAGGTACGCCTCCTCGGTGGGGTAGTGCTCGTTGCGAAAGAACAGGGACACCACGCCGGGAGATGCCGCCGTCAAAAACGCATCCTGGGATTGGACCGTCGTCAGTGCTGCCTTGAGATGGTCGACATCAACCTGCGCCGCCTGCGGATCGCGGATGCCGATCGCCGCGTTGCACGCAGGAGTCTTGCGGCGCGACCGACCGGGATCGCCGAACACGCGCTTGGCAAGACCGGGAAATTCCGCCAGGTCCTGGTAGATGAACGTATTACCGGTACCACCGAAGCCGCTCAGGCGATCCTTGATGTAGGTGGCGTAGCTCGGCTTGCTCATTTCACCGTCATTGATCACATCGATGCCGGCCGCCGCTTGCTTGCTCACGACCTCTGCCACTGCGTCGGCCACACGCTGTGCCAGCGCCGCGGCGTCGACCGGCACGCCTTCTTCCTTCGCGTACATCATGCGGATGAGGTCTGCGGGCCGCGGCAGACTGCCCGTGTGCGTAGTTAAAAAGCGATCGGTACTGCGCTTCATGCGATCTCCTTGCCGCACCCGGTGTCATGCGACTCCGCTTGACCCACGGAATCGTCAAGGTTGCCCGTGGCGCAACGACGACAAAGGCAGGCTTGATTGCGCTGATCTGTGGGCAATGACGCGATCACGGCCGCATCGATGGTGACCGTAGTGCACCAGCATGGCGTATCAAACGTTCCGCTGCGTGCGGGAGCACAGGCATTCGGGGTGCCACAGAGCGGACAGCGAAGTTCAGGCTTTGGCAGCAAGGCGTTGGCTCATTCAACTTGGCGAACTATTGGACCGAAAGCTAGCTCCGGCGTCAGCTACGAAGCGCGCTGATCCTCGATCGGGGCGCGACTATTGGCAACAAGCCAGTACCGTTGAACAACTTCACCGCGGTCCGGCAAAAATTCCTCGGATGTCAGCACCCCGCCATTGCGCACAATCGCCTTTGCCGACCCCTCGTTGCCCTTCGCGCAGGTGACAAGCACGTTACGCTACAGGCTATGCGCCTTCCATGATGCGTATTTCTCGATCGACGCCGTCACCCAAGGCCGCCAGCGCGGCTTGATACGCGGGGCTGTCATGCGTGGCCATCGCTTGCGCAACGCTATCAAACTCGATCAGCACGGTACGTTGCTTCACGCCTTGCTCGTAGACCTTGGCCGGCTCGCCGCGCGCCAAAAAGCGCCCGCCGCCGGCAGTGATGGCCGGGCCGGCCATCACTGCATAAGCGGCAAGTTTGTCGGCATGCTTCACCGCGCGGTAAACGCTGATCCAATAAGCTTTCGCCATGGTGTTGCTCCTTTAGTTCTGGCTGGTGTGTTTGGTCTGCATTCGTACAATACATCGAGACACGATTTCTGGTGCGAACCGCTGTCGAGCAGCGCACCGGATGGGTCGCCAGGCCGCGCTCTCCGCCATGGGCGTTGCTTCATACGGGCCTCGCGGGGGCTGGCGGACTGGCGCCAGGCACTTGGCAGGTCTATGCTAACTGCCCGGCCGACGAGCGTAGGTTGTTCCTCTGGTTTCGGTGCGGCTGGTTCGAGCGAAAGGACTGCATATGCTGACTAACGTCGCTGTTACCACGATGCTGCCCGTAATCGACATGACGCGCGCACGAGCGTTTTACGAAGGAAGCCTCGGATTGCGCCCTGGTGGCTTTCGGCCCGACGGCAAGTTTGTGTACGTCGTAGGAGGCAGCACGATTGCGCTCTTCCCCAAGCCTGAAGGTACCAAGGCGGACCATACCGCAGTAAGCTTCCGCGTCGCGGACATTGCTACGAGTATCACGGAGCTGAAACAGGCGGGCGTCGTCTTCGAAGACTACGATTTCCCCGGGTTCAAGACGCTTAACCATGTCTGTGTTCTTGGCGCGGAGAAGGCTGCGTGGTTCAAGGACCCCGAGGGAAATTACCTTTGCATCCACGAAGATATTGCATGAGAGGGGAGGGCGCCGGCATCGTCAACGCTGACGACCGGCGTCCGGAGTAGCTACTTCAACGCCGCCTCGTCGACGGTGCGGATCTCGCGAAAGTCGATCGCTCGTCGCACATTGCCGGCGAGGCTGGCGTTGAACTGATTCGCCGCGTCTTTCATGGACGCGCCATTGGCGAAGGTCATCTCCATCACGCTCTTGCAGCTCTCGTTGCACTGCTTCACGCAGGTGCTACGTTTGCTCATGGCACGCGGAACACACCTCTGACCAGCCGCACCTGGCCCTCCTCAACGCTGCGTCGTGCGTTCGCCGCTTTTTGAGCGAGATTGTCGACGAAAACCGCCAAGCCAAGTTGTCCCGATGCGGCAGGCGTGGCATTTGCGGTTGTTGCGCTCAAGTGCGCATCGCTCGTGTCC
>JBDTTY010000446.1:0-2742 GCA_040007975.1 Betaproteobacteria bacterium
CGACGTCGAAATACGGATTAAAACCCGCCGCATTCGGCACCACGGGCGGGTCAGGTTGCACCACCCCCACGGGCCGCAGTGAGTTCGCCTCAACGACCACCCGGCAGCCGGCTGTCACCGCTAGGCCTTGCTCGGCATAAAGTGGCGACGCCGTGCCATGCGGTCGCAGCACCAACCACGTTACAAACTCGTCGTGGTGTCGGCTGTCGATGACAAATTCAAGCCGCCCCATGGGCTCGCAACGGTGACGGAACTCGTCGTAGCGGTCGATCATGTTCGTGCTCTCGCGCGGCGAATGGAACCTTGGAAAGTCACGCCAGATTGCCAGAGTGCGCTACGTCGTCCAAGGAGAAGTTCGGCCAAGTTGCTGTCGGACGTTTCCTACAGAGGGCGATTTACGGATTCCGGAGGTTATCCAAACCTCCTCCGGGCAACGGCGAACCGGAGGTGCCAACCTGCTCGTAATTGGCGATGACTTGTGCACCCAGCAACAGGAATATCGCCCCTATCTCCACACTCAGCATTACAGTGACTGCCGTCGCAAAAACACCGTATACGACTTGAATTTGGGACAGCGACGCGTAGTACCAGACGAGAATGTGTCGCGTGATCTCCCACAGTCCGATAGCGACTGCACCACCGATCAGCGCATGGCGCCACGACACCAGGCCAAACGGCATCACTACATAGACGGCGGTGATCAGCAGAATTTCACCCGCCACCCCGATCAGGTAAAGCAGATAAGTCGAGAAGCCCGCAAGCGAATGCGATACGCCCAGCAAGGCGATGTCATGCGTGGCCAATCGCCCGAGCCCGCCGGACACGATGGTGACGAGCAGCAAACCTGCACTCAAAAACAGAATGAACACATAAGGAAGGATGGCCGACATTGCCCAGTGACGGCTCCGTTGGGTCACGCGGTGCTGGAAAATCACCGTGAGTGCATTTTCCAGTACACCAAAAGCCAGCGCACTGAAAAATAGCAGCGTCAGGAGTAGCAAGCCGCCGATGACCTCACGATGGACCAGCACCAGCCGCAACTGATCCACCAAAATCGCCGCCTGCCCGGGAACAACGAAGTCGAGATATTCCAGCAGCGATTGCATCAGCCGCGCCTCTTCGATGAACTGGGCAAGCACGATGACGGTGACGATGAGTAGCGGGACCAGAGACAGTAGCGTGTAGTAAGCGACAGCCCCCGCCAGCAGCATGCCCTGGTTCCGCCGGAACGATTTCACCGCCTCCCACGCGAACCGAAGTGCGCGCACGAACCATTGGCGCGCTCGCGACGTCGCCGTCGTGTCCGCTCGAGATTGTTGTTCCGTTTCCATGAAATTGATACGCACCCAACGAATGATTAAGCCACCAACATACCATTGGATACGACATCGCCTCTCCTCGAGTACGCGATGATCGAGAATTCAATTCCATCCTGAGCGGGGCGCGCACATGACCACGCGGTCGGGGCAGTCGCCTTCCGCGATCCAGGCGTTGGATACCATTTCATCACGAACTGCTTGATCGACCAGGTCCCGATGATTCGCGTCGGGCCCGTTGTTGGACCCGTCTAACCACTGGCGCGTTTCGCAAAACGGGGTAGGAGACTCAAAGTCCCGTTGTCGTCGCAACACCCACGTCCGCGATCGCAGACGCCGCAATTGTGATAATTCCTTGTCGAAGATTTCCACGCCTACGCGCTGGTGTGACTTTTTTTACATCGTTTTCGGCTCAATGACTCGTGTCGCTTGTTGCGTGTAACCGCATATAGGAAACCAGCGAAGTCGATCACACTTCGCTTATTTTTAACCACTTGGAGACTGCGATGAACACGAAACTGACGAAGTGCGCAGGCGCGATCGTGCTCGCACGTGCGATGTCCTCGTCATACGCCGCGGACAACATGAAGTCGACGGATGGCACAGCCAGCACAGTCGTTCAATTCCAACACGACAGGGGCCTGACACCGTCGGGCAGCCTCGACCGTCCGACGCTGAGCGCGTTGGGGATTGCGAAGATCAGCCGGAACTAGTGTCCGCCAGGAAGTCGAAACGGGTCAGGAGTTCGCAATTATTGCGGACCAGGACAACGCCGGTCTGTGCACAGGCCGGCGTTGCAGCATCCGCGCCCCAATCGCCATCGAAGACATGAACGAAGTGGCAAGCAACGCCCAGCCCGGTCAATGGCCGGTGCAAAGGTCAGCCAGGACCACCTGCCCGACTACGGCCGGATATACGACCAGCCCTGCTGCTGTTTCTGCATCAACTCGACGACGCCTGCAGACACATAGTCGATCTTGGGCAGCATGTCGGCGTGGGTGAGCTTGAGCGAATGCAGCGTGTTCTCACAGGCGACCACTTTGATGCCCGTCGCCATTGCTTCGCCCACCCGGTTCCCGACGGTGGACTCGGCCTTGAGCATGCCGATGCCGGGACCATACGCCACGATCTCGATGTCGACGTTGGCGGCCCCGAGGTCCGCCTGGACGTTCTTTGCGTTGTTGAGCGCAAGATTCCATTTCCCCGGATCGGCGTCGCTTACCTGCATCACGAGCTTCGAGCGCACCGGCGCTTGCTGCGCCTGTGCGGGCACCGTCATCACAGCGGCGAGCGCCAGCGCGGCCAACAGGCCAGCCGCCGTTCGGGACAGGGGGGCAAATCGGATCATCGGAATCTCCTTACAGGGGACAGACAGGACGTCGGCGCCGTTTGATACGACGGGAGTATCTACCGATTTGCGGCTGGC
>JBDTTY010000447.1:0-2735 GCA_040007975.1 Betaproteobacteria bacterium
GCTTCGTGATGGGTGCGCCTGACACCCGCCAGAAATTTGCGTCGGCCACCACACTCGATGCCAACTCTGCGGTCGCCGCTGCACTGGGTGACTACAAATTTGCACCGAGCATCGCGCAGCAGTTGCAGCGCACGGGCGCGGCCGATGGCTACACTCGCCTCACGCTGCCTGCCGGCATCACCAGCGCCGATGGCGCAATGCTGGCCGGCGAAGCGCGCGTCAAGCCCGTCTGGTTTCGCGTGGCCGGTGCGCTGATTCCTGCGTACTACGTCGAATTGCAGACGCGCGACGCGGCCGCGCGGTCCACCGACAATTACGCGTACGTGATCAGCGCCAACGACGGCCGGATCCTGTTTCGACACAATCAGACGGCCGAGGTCGCGTTTTCCTATCGCGTGTATGCCGAAGCCGACGGCATTCATCTGCCGTTGCCCGGTCCCAATGGCCGCAACGGCTACCCGCATCCGACCGGCACGCCGGACGGCTATCAGGGCCCGTTTGTTCCGCCCAATCTGGTGACGCTCGAAAGCATCCCGTTCAGCAAAAATGATCCGTGGCTCGCTCCTGGCGCAACGAAGACCATCGGCAACAACGTCGAATCGTTCACCAACATGCTCGAAGGCGATGGCTTCGGCCCGGGCGCCACCGACGAATGCAATCTGTCATTGCCGGTCAACGGCGACATGCACGCGTGCACCAACGCGGGCAACACGTTCGATTACGTGTACGACGTCAACGCGCGACCCGATGCCAATCGATCGCAGGTGATGGCGGGCGTTACCAACCTGTTCTACATGATCAATTTCATGCACGACTGGTATTACGATGCCGGCTTCGACGAAGCCGCGGGCAATGCCCAGGCCAACAACTACGGACGCGGCGGCACGGGCAACGACAGCATCTTTGCCGAAGCGCAGGATTATTCCGGCAGCAACAACGCCAGCATGTTCACGCCCGCCGATGGTCAGCGTCCGCGGATGCGTGCCTTTCTGTGGACCGGCGGCGTTGCGCTTGGCAAGGTCAGCGCGCCGGCCACGATCGCGGGCGTCAAGCAGACGGGCACCGCGGCGTTCGGTGCCCAGGCGTTTGATCTGTCAAACGCGCTGGTGCAGGCCCTGGACGACGCCAATCCCACCGGCCCCACCACCACCGACGGTTGCACACCGTTGATCAATGCTGCCGCAGTGGCCGGCAAGATTGCGGTGATCGATCGCGGCATCTGCACGTTCGTCGTCAAGGTCAAGACGGCTCAAAACGCCGGCGCTGCCGGCGTCCTGATCGTCAACAACGTTGCACCGGGCATCATCAACATGTCGGGCGATGACGCGACGATCTCCATTCCCGTGTTGTCGGTGTCGCTGGCCGATGGCGATGCGATCAAGGCGCAACTTGCTGCCGGCGTCAGCATGCGCCTTGCCCGAAAGAGCAGCGTGGCGCGCGAAGGCGCATTGGACAATGCCACGATCGCCCACGAGTGGGGCCATTACATCAGCAACCGGCTCGTCGCCAATTCCAATGGTCTCACCACCAATCATGCCGGTGGTCTCGGCGAAGGTTTCGCCGATTTCCACGCGATGCTGTTGCTGGTCAAGGAAGGCGATCGCGAGCAGCCGGCCAATGCCAATTTCAACGGCACCTACAGCGACAGCGCGTATCCGGTCAGTGCGCCGGACTTTGCCCCCGACGTACTGGACAAC
The DNA here is from genome assembly GCA_040007975.1 of Betaproteobacteria bacterium. Classification (GTDB taxonomy): domain Bacteria; phylum Pseudomonadota; class Gammaproteobacteria; order Burkholderiales; family Casimicrobiaceae; genus VBCG01. The sequence goes on from JBDTTY010000447.1 coordinate 1,698, forward strand.
GCGTTCTATTTCGGACTGCGCCGTTTCCCGTATTCGCGCGACATGACGAAGAACCCGCTCACGTTCCGCCATATCAGCGACGGGGTGGCACTACCCACGTCGGCGGCACGCTCGCCCGGCAACGGCAGTTCAGTCAATTCCGAAGTGCACAACACCGGCGAGATCTGGGCGTCCATGTTGTGGGAATGCTATGGCAACCTGCTCAACGACACCGGTCGCCTCACGTTTGCGCAAGCACAGGATCGGATGAAGAAATACATGGTGGCCGGCTACAAGCTGATGCCGACCGATCCCACGCTCGTCGAAGCGCGCGATGCCATCCTGACGGCGATGCAAGTCCGCGATCCCGTGGATCGCGATCTTTGCCTGCACGGCTTTGCCAAGCGTGGTGCCGGCATCGGTGCAGTGTTTACCGATCGCCTGTCCGAAGACAACAAGGGTGTCGTCGAAAGTTTCATGACGGTGAAGCCTACCGGCGGCAGCACGCGCCCGGTGATCGAGTACTACCACGCCGTGTTTGATCACTATTTCGTCACCGATATTCCCGACGAAATCACCAAGCTCGACAACGGTACCTTCGTAGGCTGGACGCGTACCGGCGAATCGTTTTCGGCCTATGCAAGCCCGCCGCTGGGCAGCGCAGGCGTATGCCGCTTCTTCAGCACGTCGTTCGCGCCCAAGAGTTCGCACTTCTACACACCCGACGTCAATGAATGCGGCGTGGTCAAAGCCAGCGCCGATTGGCAGTTCGAAGCCGTGGTGTTCGGCGTGCTGGCCCCGGGTCCGACCGGCAATTGTCCGGACGGCACCGTACCCGTTTACCGGATGTACAACAATGGCCAGGGTGCAGCACCCAACCATCGCTACACGACCAATCTGGCCACGCGCACAACGATGTTGTCGAAGGGTTGGATCCCCGAGGGCTATGGCGACCTCGGTGTGATCATGTGCTCGCCGACGTAAACGCAACGGAGCGGCATGCTCCGTAGACGAGGCTTCAGCCTCGCGGACCATGCCGCGCACGCACCGTAGACGAGG
>JBDTTY010000448.1:0-2727 GCA_040007975.1 Betaproteobacteria bacterium
CATTTCTGGATCGCACTGCTCGAAATCATCGGCATCAACATCGTCTTGTCCGGCGACAATGCCGTCGTGATCGCGTTGGCGGCGCGTTCGCTGCCGCCAAAACAGCAGCAGCAGGCCGTGATCTGGGGCAGCGCCGCCGCAGTCGTGATGCGGATCATCCTCACCATCGTCGCGGTCGAATTGTTGCGGATGTCGTTTTTGAAACTGATCGGCGCCGGCCTGTTGCTGTGGATCGGCATCCAGCTCCTCGTGCCCGAAAATGAGGAAGCACATGGGAGCGCATCGGCGCAAGGCGGCATGTTTGCCGCAATCCGGACGATTCTGATTGCCGATCTGGTGATGAGTCTCGACAACGTGATCGGTGTGGCAGCAGCCGCTAAAGGCAGCATCGAGTTGCTGATCCTGGGCTTGCTGATCAGCATTCCGTTGGTGATCTTTGGCAGTACTCTGCTGATGCGATTCATGGAACGGTGGCCCTTCATCATCACGATCGGCGGCGCGCTGCTGGGCTGGGTGGCGGGTGAAATGGCCGTCACCGATCCTGCGGTCAAGGATTGGGTTGACCTTCATGCCCATTGGCTGCACACGGTAGCTCCCGCGTTGGGTGCATTGTTCGTCGTGGGCGTCGGCAAATGGCTCACGATGCGGGCGGATGCAAAATCTATTGCGCAAACCGTTGCAGTGGCCGCTTCGATGCCCCCGCTCGCGCCTTCCGCGCGCGCGCGTATCGTGCTTGCCGTGGACGAGTCGGAGGCCTCCACGCGCGGCGTCCATACTTTCGTCAAGCAATTTGCGTGGTATCGCGATCGACCCGAGGTGTTTCTGGTGAACGCGCAGCGCCCGGTCAACTTCGACGTGTCCCGCTTTGTGGACGAGGCGCAGCTGGCAAGGTACCACGAGGAACAAGGCGCCACGGCGATGGCCGCTGCACGCAGTGCACTCGATGCCGCCGGTATCGTTTACGAGCCGGTCGTTCGCGTCGGCGAGCCGGGTGCAGCGATCGCGCAATTTGCGGCCGAACAGCAGGCAGCACAAATTTTTGTCGGATGTAGCGGTCGCGCACAGTCGCAGCAAATACTGGGTTCAGTGACGACGGATCTCCTGCGCCATACGACCGTGCCGGTGACCTTGCTGCCCTGATTCACCGCGTCAGCGCAAAAGCCTCAGCCAGCAGTGCGTAGGAATGCGCGCGGGCGGCATAGTCGTGGGTCCACGTGACCACGACGAGCTCGTCGAGATCGAGTCGCGCTGCGAGCGCACGCAATTGTTCGGCGACCTGCGGACCGGTGCCCACCATTGCCTTGCGACGAAGAGCGTCGATCGTGTCACGTTCGGCGTCGGTGTAGGGATGTGCCGCCGCCACTTCCGGCGTCACGAGCGCGTTGCGAATACCCTGCTCGAACCCCGCGCGCCAGTGTTCGCGGGTCATCAGCAATCGGCGCGCCTGCGCTTCCGTATCAGCCGCCAATGCCCATACGCAGATGGTTGCCTGTGGCTTGGCCAGTCGCGCACTTGGCTTGAAGTTGGAACGATACAGATCCATTGCCTGCTCGACCCCTCGCCCGTCGCTGAAAAAATACGCAAACGCATAGGGCAGCCCAAAGTGCGCGGCCAGTTGTGCGCCGTAATCTGAACTGCCCAGAATCCACAGTTCCGGACGTGTCGGACCAAGTGGATGCGCCTTGATTGCCCGGTACGGGTGGCCCTCCGGTAACGGGTTGCCGCAAACCCATGCATCGAGATCGCGCACTTGTTGCGGAAACTGGTCGGCGGCGTTGGCGTAGGGATTCAACGCATGTGCCGTCAGGCGGTCCGAACCGGGGGCGCGCCCAACGCCGAGATCGATTCGACCCGGGGCAATAGCTTCCAGAACGCGAAATTGCTCGGCCACCTTGAGTGCGCTGTAATGCGGCAACATGACACCTGCGCTGCCGACTCGAATGCGCGTCGTGGTGGCGGCGATGGCGGCCATCAGCACCTCCGGCGCCGTGCCGACGATGCTGCCGCTGTTGTGGTGTTCGGACACCCAGTAGCGGTGATAGCCGAGCGCGTCGCAATGCCGCGCCAGCGCCATCGATTCGCGAATGGCGGCATCCTGTCCTTGCCCCGTCGCGGCGGTGGACTGGTCGAGTACCGAGATCTTCATCGAGTTTGCATGTGCGTTATCGTGGCCATCGCTGTCTAACGGGCAATGGCTTCGACCGGCACAGACTCATCCATCACCTCGCGGATGACATCCGCGAGTTTGGCGATGGCGATATCGATTTGCGCCGGCGTCAATGTGACAAACGACAATCGCATCGTGTTGACCTCGGGGGCATGCGCAAAAAATGCGCTTCCCGGTACGAAAGCGACACCACGTTTCACGGCACGCGGCAGCAGCGTCAGTGCATCGATATTTGCAGGAAGCCTGACCCAGAAGAACATGCCTCCATGGGGTGTATTCCACGAGCAACCGTCGGGCATGCATCGATTGAGCGCGGCCGCCATCGCGTCGCGTTGCGCCGCATAGCGTGCACGGATCTGCGGCACGTGCGTCGCCAGAAAGCCGTCGCGGATCACTTCGTGCACGATGCGCTGGTTGAAACCCGGCGTGTGCAGGTCTGCCGCCTGCTTCGCCTGCAGCAGTTTGGGATACAGCGGTTCGGGCGCCACGACATAACCAAGACGCAGTCCCGGGGCCAGCACCTTGGAGAACGAGCCCAAATACAACACGCCTTCCGGATT
>JBDTTY010000449.1:0-2718 GCA_040007975.1 Betaproteobacteria bacterium
GACGACAAGCCGGCGGGCATCCCAAGCTGCATGCCAAGAAACAGCATGCCGAACTGAAATACGCCGATCGCCATGCCGTAGGCGATCAATGCGCCGACACCGACCTGCGGGCGGCGAATGAAAAAAACCGCAGGTACCGCCGCCAACAGGAAGCGCAGCGCAGCAAGCGCAAACGGCGGAATGTCGTTCAACGCCCAACGCATCACCACAAAGGCGAAGCCCCAAATAGTGACGACGGCAACGACCAGCAACAAATCGCGAGGAGAAAGTCGGGCAGGCACGGCGGCTGGTGGGTAGGGGCGTCATCGCGCACGCGACGACCGGGACGCAACCCTTGATTCTACCGACCGCGGCGGCCCTCGCCGGCGCGTTGTCGGCGGTGGAATCGCCATTCCACGCATATAGAACAAATATTCCATTTTTTCACGCTACAGAACTTGTGTTTCGTTGGCGTCTGCGGGAAAATCATGGACCTTGCAAGTCGCCTTTCGAACCGCGCCCGGACCTCATATGCGAAATTCCACTCCTTTCGCGCCGGATCGCGCGCTCGACGTCATTTGCCTCGGCCGTTTTGCGGTCGACTTCTATGCGCAACAGATCGGCGCGCGGCTTGAGGACGTCACCAGCTTTGCCAAGTACCTGGGTGGATCGTCGGCAAACACGGCGTTTGGTTGTGCACGTCTGGGGTTGAAGGCCGGGTTGATCTCGCGCGTCGGCGACGATGCGCTCGGCCGCTTCCTGACGGAAACGATTGCGAAGGAAGGCTGCGACGTCACCCATGTCGGCATCGACCCCGCGCGGCTCACCGGTGCCGTCGTGTTGGGCATCAAGGATCGCGAATCCTTCCCGTTGATCTTCCTGCGCGAAAATTGCGCGGACATGGCGATTGCCGACGCCGATATCGAGGAAGTCTACATCGCACAGAGTCGCGCATTGCTGATCACCGGCACGCATTTCTCGACCGAATATATTGCCGACATCAGCAACAAGGCGCTGGATCGTGCATGCAAGAACAATGTCCGTACGATTCTCGACATCGACTATCGTCCGGTGCTGTGGGGTCTCACCAAGCGCGGCGACGGCGAAACGCGGTATGTGCATTCGGACAATGTCACCGCGCATTTGAAGCGCATCCTGCCCAAGTTCGACCTCGTGATCGGCACGATCGAAGAGTTCAATATTGCAGGCGGCAGCACGGACATCCTGACGTCACTGCGTGCCGTGCGCGAGGTCTCGCAGGCGGTGCTGGTGGTCAAGCGTGGCGCAATGGGATGCGCGGTGATCGGCGGTGCCATTCCGGCCTCGCTGGACGACGCGTTCAACGGGCGTGGCGTCGAAGTCGAGGTGCTCAATGTGTTGGGCGCGGGCGATGCGTTCTCGGCCGGCTTCCTGTCCGGCTGGGTGCGCGGCGAGGATTACGATCATTGCGCGCGCTATGCCAACGCCTGTGGCGCGATGGTGGTATCGCGGCATGGCTGTGCCCCGGCGATGCCCACGCGGGTAGAGCTGGACTATTTTCTGGCCAACGCCGACGCCATTCCGCGACCGGATCAGGATGCGACGCTCACACGGCTGCACCGTGTGACCGCGCCGCGCACGCCACGCGACGAGGTGTTCGCGTTTGCCTTCGATCATCGCAATCCTTTTTTCGATCTCGCGCAGCAGGCAGGGGCTGACGAGTCGCGCTTGCCGAAGTTGAAGCAGTTGTTTGTCGAGGCCGTGGCCCAAACCGAACAAGCGCTGGGCATTGCCGGCAGCACGGGCATCCTGTGTGACGACCGTTACGGGCAGGATGCGCTCAACGCGGCCACCGGACGCGGCTGGTGGATCGGCCGCGCGGTAGAGTTGCCCGGATCCAATCCGGTGGTCTTTGATCGTGGTCGTTCGGTGGGCACCACGCTCATCAGCTGGCCACAGGAACACATCGTCAAGTGCCTCGTGTATTACCACCCGGACGATGCCATCGAGCACCGGCTGGAGCAGGAGGCGCAGATGCGCACGCTGTACGACGCGTGCCAGACCAGCGGCCACGAACTGCTACTGGAAATCATTCCGCCGCGCCACCTGCCGCGCACCGACGACACGGTGCTGCGCGCAATGAAACGCATCTACAATTTGGGCATCATTCCCGAATGGTGGAAATTGGAACCGATGAGCCCGCAGCAATGGCAAGCGGTGGATGCGCTGATCGCTGAACGTGATCCGCATTGCCGTGGAGTCGTGCTGCTGGGGTTGAATGCTCGTCTCGAGGTGCTGGCCGCCGGGTTTCGCGATGCGGCGCACAGCGTGACGTGCCGCGGATTTGCGGTGGGGCGTACGATCTTTCAGGCGCCCAGCCGCGCGTGGCTCGCCGGTGAAATCGACGACGCGGCATTGCAACAACAGGTGCGCGCGTCTTACGAACATCTGATTGCGATGTGGCGGCAGGCGCGCACCACCGCAGCATCCGGGCGGAGCGGGGCGTGAGCGATACCGTGCGCCTCACGATGGCACAAGCGCTGGTGCGCTATCTTGCCGCACTGCGCGGCGATGATGCGGCAGGTCGCAGCGGTCCTCTATTCGGAGGCATCTTCGCGATTTTCGGGCACGGCAACGTGGCCGGCATGGGCGAGGCGCTGTATCAATATCGCGCGGACCTGCCCACGTTTCGTGCGCACAACGAGCAAGCGATGGCCCACGCGGCGATTGCCTACGGCAAGGCGCACTTTCGCCGTCGCA
>JBDTTY010000450.1:0-2717 GCA_040007975.1 Betaproteobacteria bacterium
ACCGCGATGCCACCCGGTTTCAAATTGACCGGATCCTCAGCCGCTTGCGCGATTGCCGCGATGGCGGATGAGGCACGGCATTTTTATGGCGTGCAGTTTCACGTCGAGGTAACGCACACCAAGCAGGGGGCGGCGCTGCTGGCACGCTTTGCGCACGAGATCTGCGGCTGTGGCGACGACTGGAACATGCACGACTACGCGGCCGAAGCGGTAGCGTCCATTCGCGCCAAGGTGGGCCATGACGATGTGTTGCTCGGCTTGTCCGGCGGCGTGGACTCGTCGGTGGCGGCGGCGCTCATTTATCGCGCGATCGGAGATCGGCTCACCTGCGTGTTCGTCGATCACGGGCTGCTGCGGTTGAACGAGGCGCAGGACGTCATGCAGACGTTTGCGCGGAATCTGGGCGTGCGCGTGATCCATGTCGATGCCAGCGAAGAGTTTCTCGCGGCGTTGGTCGGAATCAGCGACCCGGAAGCCAAACGCAAGATCATCGGGCGTCTCTTCGTCGACGTGTTTCAGCGCGAGTCGGCCAAGCTCACCAATGTGCAATGGCTGGCGCAAGGCACGATCTATCCCGACGTGATCGAGTCGGCCGGCGCCAAGACGGGCAAGGCGCACACGATCAAGTCGCATCACAATGTGGGCGGATTGCCGGAAACGCTGCACCTCCAATTGCTGGAACCGCTGCGCGAACTCTTCAAGGACGAAGTGCGGCTGCTGGGACTCGAGCTCGGACTGCCGCGTGACATGGTGTTTCGGCACCCGTTTCCTGGGCCGGGCCTCGCCGTGCGCATTTTGGGCGACATCACCCGTGCGCGCGCCGATCTCCTGCGTCGTGCCGACGCGATCTTCATCGAGGAGCTGCGCAACACACCCGCCGACGACGGCCGCACCTGGTATGAGCAGACCGCACAGGCGTTTGCGGTATTTTTACCGGTGCGTTCCGTCGGCGTGATGGGAGACGGTCGTACCTACGAAAATGCGGTGGCGTTGCGCGCCGTGCAGACGACTGATTTCATGACCGCGCATTGGGCGCCTTTGCCGCACGACCTGTTGGCGCGCGTGTCCAATCGCATCACCAACGAAGTCCGCGGCTTCAATCGGGTGGTCTACGATATTTCAAGCAAACCGCCGGCCACGATCGAGTGGGAGTAGAGGCGGCCGTTGACTTCCCGACATGCCTCGTGACGGCTGCTCATCGCCGGAGCGCTACGGCCTGCGGCACTGGATGTCGAGGTTGAGGCCGTCGCCGTAGCGAAGCTGCGTTAGATTGGCGTCACGCACCATATAGGCTACGGGCGGTTTGTTGGCGAAGGTGAACACGAGGCGCCCATTGGTGAGTTCCCATCGACGGGGCGTGTTGTCGTCCTCGACGAGAGGCGCGCCTTCCTTGAAGGTGTTGCCGTGGGCGATAAACGTACCGTCGGCGCCAAGCGACTGAAACACGGATATGCCGGTGCGTTGATCCGTGCAGCGCCATGGGCCATACAGAAGATCGATTTTGACGTTCACCGGTGAAACCGGTGCGTCGTCGGTTGGCGGGGTGACGCTTTTATCGGTCGGCGTGACCGGTGCCGGGCCTGTCGGTAGCAGCATTTCGTCAAGGTAGGGCGCCGACACGAACAGCAGCGCTGCCGCCAGCGGCGCACCGAGGAGCAGCAGCAGGTAGGGTCGCAGCTTCTTGCGCAAGCGCTGGGCGGCGGTCGGCGGAACCGCTTCGGGCGCCGGTTCGGAACCGGCCGCGACCGTGGGCGGGCCGCGATGCGCCAACGGCGCGAGCTCGTGGACGCCGCCATCAACGGCGTCAAGCGACGTCAGTAGGTCGCGTTCGACCGTCACCGCGGCACCGATGGCGCGTAGCGTGCCGGCAATGCGCTCGGCATCGGCCTTCGGGACGCCTTCCTTCAACGGGTGCGGTACCTGCGCAAAGACCCGCTCAGTGACGTCCTCCGACATGCCGGTGACGCGCGCGAACTCTCGCTTGACGGTGGCCATATCGACCTCGCCCGCGGTCCGTCCTTGTAGAACAACACGATAGAACATCAGCCGAACTCGCGAACCCGTTGGTGTTGATCGAAGTGTTCAATCCAGCAAATGTCGTACCGACCGCCCACAAGCTGCCGTGCACGTTCGTGGTGACGACATGCGGTAGGCAACAGCATAACGAAAGAATGGAGCGGCGTTGCGTTGCCGATTATCATTGCGACTGCCACACAATTCATTCCGGTGATTAAGGACAAGCAGTGACGACGAGGCGAATCATAACGATTAGTCGACGATTCTGCATCGACCACAGGCGTTGCGTTTCCCCCGCACCGCAATGACGCCCATGTCGATGTCGTCGGTGGATGAGGCTTTCATGGACGCGGCGCTGGCGCTGGCCGTCGCTGCGGCGGCGCGGGGCGAAGTTCCTGTCGGGGCATTGATCGTACGCGAGGGCGTCGTGTTGGGTCGTGGCGGCAACGCACCCATTGCCGGGCATGATCCGACCGCACACGCGGAAATCGCGGCCATGCGCGAGGCGGCGGCAGCCGTGGGCAACTATAGGCTGCCGGGCGCCACGCTGTATTCGACGCTCGAGCCCTGTCCGATGTGCGCAGGCGCAATTCTGCATGCGCGTATTGCCCGCGTGGTGTTCGGTGCGCGCGATCCGAAGTCCGGCGCGTGTGGTTCGGTGATCGATCTCTTCGCGGAACGTAAACTCAATCATCATGCGC
>JBDTTY010000451.1:0-2713 GCA_040007975.1 Betaproteobacteria bacterium
GCAGTGAACGCTGCCCGACCATCCACGATGAGGTCATAGGCCTGCTGCAGCCGGTCCCAGCGCTGGTCGCGATCCATGGCGAAATAACGGCCGACGATCGACGCGATGCGTGCCCCCCGATGGGCAGCGCAGGTCGCATCCATGAACGCCAATGACGCCGCAGCGCTGCGCGGCGGCGTATCGCGACCATCGAGAAACGCGTGCACAAAAATGCGGGACACGCCCGCGCTGGCGGCCAGTGCCACCATCGCTGCCAGTTGGCGCTCGTGGCTGTGTACCCCGCCGGGTGAGAGCAGGCCCATCACGTGCAGCGCGCTGTCATTGGCCACCGCGGTGGCAATCGCCGCGTTCAGGACGGGATTGGCCGCAAACTCGCCGGTGACGATGGCGTGATCAATCCGCGTGAAATCCTGATAGATGACCCGCCCCGCGCCGATGTTGAGGTGGCCGACCTCCGAATTGCCCATTTGGCCTTCCGGCAGTCCCACATGCAGCTCGGATGCTTCGATCATCGTGTGCGGTGACGACGCAAGCAGCGCGCGCCAGTGCGGCATGCTGGCGTTGGAGATCGCGTTGTCCGGCGCATCGTCGCGACAGCCGAAGCCGTCGAGGATAAGCAGCACCACCGGGCGCACCGACGGCACGATGGCCGCACGGGCGACATCGGGAGCAACAACGGTGGTTGGCATGCGCTGGAATCGGAAACGAAGGAACTGGCGGAGGGATCGGGTATCATTTTACCCCCTGCCGCCACCTGCAAAGTCCCGCCGCATGTCCTTCATCGAGAAAAACTGGCTGTTGATTCTTGTCATGTTCCTGTCCGGGGCCATGCTGCTCTGGCCGATCCTGCAACGGCGCTTTTCGCCGGTCAAGGATATCGGCAATCTCAATGTCACTCACCTGATCAATCACAAGAACGCATTGCTGCTCGATGTTCGCGAGCCGAAGGAATTTGAAGGCGGCAAGCTGCCAGACGCCGTGCACATTCCGCTGTCACAGCTCGACGCCCGCAGTGGCGAACTGGCCAAGATGACCAGCCGACCCGTGGTCGTCTATTGCGCGCGTGGGCAGCGCAGTCGCAATGCCGGCAACGCCCTGGCCAAGGTGGGCTTCACCGAAATTTACTCGTTGCACGGCGGCATCAGGGCGTGGAAGGACGCAGGGCTGCCCGTGGAAGCGGCCACCGCATGACCTCCGAAGTCACCATGTATACGACGGCGATGTGCCCGTATTGCGTGCAGGCCGAACGCCTGCTGACCGCCAAGGGCGTGACGCATATCGAAAAAATCCGCGTCGATCTCGACCCGGTGCAGCGGGTCGAGATGATGGAAAAGACCGGTCGGCGTACCGTGCCGCAAATTTATGTCGGCGCGGTCCATGTGGGCGGCTTCGACGACCTGGTGGCCCTCGACCGGGCGGGTCGTCTCGACCCGTTGCTTGCCGGTACGTGACCCCGGGTCCTTCATGCGACCCGCCACGTCAATCAGGTAAAATGGCGGGTTCACTTCTTTTACCGCAAGGAATATCAGCATGGCAGATCAACCCACCGCTACGCCGCCAGGCGACGGCAACGGCAACGGCCAGAGCGTCGGATTTTCGATCGAGCGCATCTACGTCAAGGACCTCTCGCTTGAAAGCCCAGGCGCACCGCAATCGTTTCAAATGACCGAAGCGCCGGCGATCGAAGTCGGATTGCGCACGCGCGGTGAACAAGTCGCCCCCGATGTTTACGAGTGCGTCATCACCTTGACTGTAACCGCAACCTCCGACTCGAAGACGGTATTTCTTGTCGAAGCGTCACAGGCCGGTCTGTTTCAGATTCGTGGTGTACCGGCGGAAGACATGCAGCCGGTGCTGGCGATTCATTGCCCCAACGTTCTCTTTCCCTATGCCCGGGAAACCATTTCCGATGCGATCACCCGCGCCGGCTTTCCCCCGGTGCATCTCGCGCCCATCAACTTCGAGGCGCTCTACCAGCAACAGCTGGCGCAGATGCAGCAGCCGGTACCTGCCGTTACCAACTGACGCGCAGAAGATGCGGCGCCGCCACCCTCGTTGCGCGTTGTTGCGGGCGGCGGTCGCGTGCGCAATCACTGTTGCGGCTGCCACTGCGACGGCGGCGGACTACCGGGTGACCGGCGAGCCCGCCACCGTGCTCTACGATGCGCCCTCCGCCAAGGCGCGCCCGCTGTTTGTGTACGGCCGCGATGTGCCCATGGAAGTTCTGGTCAACGTCGAGGGCTGGACCAAGATCCGCGATCTCAACGGCAGCATCGGTTGGGTGCCGGGCAAAAGCCTGACGGACAAGCGAACGCTGCAGGTCCGCGTCCCGATGGCGGATATACGGGCCAATCCGGACGACACCGCACCCCTCGTGTTTCGAGCCGAGCAAAACGTATTGCTGGATATGGCGGAAGCGGCCACGTCGGCGGTCACCACAGGCACGCCGGGCTGGGTGCGTGTTCGCCATCGCGACGGTCAGATCGGGTTCGTACGCATCCCCCAGGTCTACGGCTTCTGAAGTTCGGGCGGCGGCGATGACGACGGTCGCCGTACTTGGCGCGGGTGCATGGGGAACGGCCTTCGCGTGTCATCTCGCGTCGCGCGCGGCCGCCGCTCCGCGCGTGATGTTGTGGTGGCGCGACGTCGATGGCGCTCGCGAAGCCGCCGCCGCTCGTGAAAACACGCGTTATCTGCCGGGTGTCGCACTGCC
>JBDTTY010000452.1:0-2699 GCA_040007975.1 Betaproteobacteria bacterium
GGCCATTTCTCGACCGATTTGTCGATGCCGCGCTTGATGTTCTGGGCACCGACCTCGTCTCGATCATTCTATTCGGCAGTGCCGCGCTGGGGCGCTTGCGCGCGACGTCCGACGTCAACGTGCTGGTGGTCATTCGCGACTGGAAGCCCGAGCGCACCGACCGATTGCGCGAGCCATTGCGCACCGCGATTGCGCGCATCCGTCTGGCACCGCTCTTTATCCGCAGCGACGAACTCCATGATGCCGCGCTGGCCTTTGCCGACAGATTCTCCGACATCCTGCGCCGTCGCCGTGTGCTGTATGGCGAGGATGCAGTGGACGGAATCGTGATTCCGCGTGCCGCGTTGATTGCGCGCGAGCGGCAAAGTCTGCTCAACAACATCGTCCGGCTGCGTCAGACGTATCTCGTGCGCAGTTTGCGCCCCGAGGACGCGGCGCTGGCAGTGGCCGAGATGGCAGGCCCGCTCCGCGGTTCTGCAGCCACATTGCTCGAGCTCTCCGGTCGAGGCGTGTTCGAGCCCAAGGAAGCATTGCAGGTGTTTGTCGAAGGCACGCGCGATGCCAGTCTCACCACCGTGCTCGATACGATGTCAGCCGTGCGCGAGGAGCGCGAGTTGCCGCATGGCGTGGCGCCGGCCGCGCTGGCAAGCCTCGAGACGGTGGCGATGCGGCTGCGAGCGGCCTACGGCGCGCTCGCCACCTGACGCCGTCGTTTAGCGAATGAATTGCGGCAGTGGCAGCGCGGGTTTGCCTGCCAGCGCGAGCGCTGTGGTGGCCAACTCGTCCCACGCATTGCCGCGACCGATGCCTTTGGCCAGTGCATCGACGCGTGCGAGCGCTTGAATCAACGGCGCGATCAACGCGGCGGGCACGCGCTGCGCCGCGCGCTCCATCGCCTGCTGCCGCTTGCCCCAGACACGCGCCCCCTTGACGGCGGACGGGATCGACATGCCGCCACGGACCTGCGCATGAATCGAAGCGAGCGCATGCACGTCCTCTGACAGTTGCCAGACCGCCAGCGTGGGCGGATCGCCGTCGGCGGCGAGTGACTGGAGAATGCGAATCGCGCGCGTGGGGTCACCGGCAAGCCAGGCCTCGGATAGCGCGAAAATGTCGTAACGCGACACGTCGGCCACTGCCGCTTCGACAGCGTCGGCGTCGAGCATGCCGGTGGGCAGAAGCAACGCGAGCTTTTCGATTTCCTGGCGCGCCGCGAGCAGGTTGCCCTCACAGTTTTCTGCCAGCAGGGCCAAGGTATCGCGCGATACCTTTTGATTCTGTCGGGCAAGGCGTTGCGCGATCCAGGCGGGTAGTGCCTCGCGCTCGATCGGATAGACGGCTACTGTAGTGCCGGCCACCGCAAGGGCGGAAAACCATACCGATGCCTGTGCGGCGCGATCGAGGCGCGGCAACGTGATCAACGTGATGTTGTCGGGATTGGGGTTGGCGGCATAGGCTTCGAGTGCCTTCGCGCCTTCGACGCCGGGCTTGCCGGTAGGAATCCGCAGGTCGATCACCTTGCGGTCGCCGAAAAGGCTGCCGTTGGCATTGGCGCCGATCAACGTGTCCCATTTGAAGCCGGATTCGACGACCAATACTTCGCGGTCGGTGGCGCCGACAGCGCGTGCCGCCGCGCGAATCGCATCGCCGGCTTCCAGCGCCAGCAACGCTTCATCGCCATGAATCACATACAGCGATTGCATGCCGCGTTGCAGATGGCTCAACAAGTCGTCGGGTTTGATTTGCAAGGACCGAACTCAGGAGAAGTGAGACGACATTGTCGCATTACCGATACGGCGGTGGGCGAGGCTTTTTCGCCTCGCAGCACATTGAGCGAGGCTAAAAGCCTCGCCTACGGATTGTGCGGTACTGCACTCAATACGTAGCGCGGCCACCCGACAGGTCAAACACGGCGCCGGTCGAGAAAGAGCAATCATCGGTACACAGAAACGCGACCATCCGTGCGATCTCGTCGACGTCGACAAAGCGTCCGACGGGAATGCGTCCGAGAATTTCCGCGCGTCGCGCGGAACTCAGCGCCTGCGCCATCGTCGTCTCGGCCGCGGACGGTGTGATGCAGTTGACGGTGATGCCCAACGTTGCCGTTTCCTTGCCCGCCGTCTTGGTCAACGCGATCAGTCCGGCCTTGGATGCGCTGTACGCGCCGGCATTGGGCATGCCTTCCTTGCCCTGGATCGATGCCACATTGACGACATGTCCACGCATGGGAGCGAGGTCCTGTTGCCGCATGACGTCCAAAACCGCACGCATGCACAAATACGCGCCGACGAGATTGATATCGAGCACGTGCCGGAAATTGACGGGATCGGTCTCCCATAGTGGCAGCACCTCGCCCAGGATGCCCGCATTGTTGACGAATGCGTCGATGCGTCCGAACGCTGCGACGTCCGCGGTCATGGCCGAAGCAATCATGGCTTCCTGCGTGACATCGACCTCGCGCAACTGCAGCATGGATGCCGACGTACCCAACGCTTCGGCGGCGGCGTGGAGTTCGGGCAACGAGCGATCCCACAGGCTCACGCGGGCGCCTGCATCGAGTGCCACGCGTGCAATCGCGCGACCGATGCCGCCAGCACCGCCGGTGATCGACACCGAGCGGCCGGTGAGATCGTAGCGGTTCAGCCGGCGCTCCAGGGCGCCACGCCACGCGAATTCTGCAGCCGATAAATCGCGAGCTC
>JBDTTY010000453.1:0-2698 GCA_040007975.1 Betaproteobacteria bacterium
TGATGACGCCGGGCGCCTACAACTCGGCCTATTACGAGCACGCGTTTCTGGCGCAGCAGATGGGCGTGGAACTGGTCGAAGGGCAGGACCTGTTCGTCCAGAACGACACGGTTTACATGCGCACCACGCGCGGTCCGCGCCGCGTGCACGTGATCTACCGCCGCGTCGACGATGATTTTCTCGACCCGCTGGCGTTTCGCAAGGACTCGATGATCGGCGTGCCAGGCCTCTTTGGCGCGTATCGGGCCGGACGAGTCACGCTGGCCAACGCGATCGGCACCGGCGTGGCCGACGACAAATCGATCTATCCGTTTGTACCGGACATGATTCGGTATTACCTGGCGGAAGACCCCATCCTCAACAACGTGCCGACGTTCATGCTGTACAAGCCCAAGGATCTTTCCTACGTGCTGGACAACATCGACACGTTGGTCGTGAAGGAAGTGCATGGTGCCGGTGGCTACGGCATGCTGGTGGGGCCTGCGTCCACCGCCGCGGAATGCGCGGCCTTTGCTGATCGCATTCGCGCCGCCCCGGAGCAATACATCGCACAGCCCACGCTGGCGCTATCCACCTGCCCGACGTTTGTGGCGTCGGGATTGGCACCGCGTCACATTGATCTGCGACCCTATGTTTTGTCCGGCACGGACATCGATCTCGTCCCGGGTGGATTGACTCGGGTGGCGTTGCGGGAGGGCTCGCTGGTAGTCAACTCGTCGCAGGGCGGCGGCACCAAAGACACGTGGGTGCTCGCATGAGCGCGGCGGGCGAAGCCCAGGCCCGCAGGGCGCGTCGCCGCGCGATTGCAGGGAGGCCGACGCGCGATGCGAGTCAGCCATCGATGGTGCATGGAGGCCGTCGCATGAGCGCGGCGGGCGAAGCCCAGGCCCGCAGGGCGCGTCGCCGCGCGATTGCAGGGAGGCCGACGCGCGAACATTGCAAACCGGTCGTTCTCAAGGAGGCCGACGCATGAGTGCCATGTTGTCCCGCGTCGCCAACGAGTTGTTCTGGATGGCCCGGCACATCGAGCGTGCAGAGAACACGGCCCGTCTGCTTGACGTCACTTATCGTACGTCGCTGTTGCCCTACAAGGTGCAGGAGCCGGGACTCGCCTGGGCTGAGCCATGGGCCGTGCCGCTGGTCGCTACCGGCGTTGCCACCGCCTATTACAAGAGCCATCCGGTGCTGGCGGCCGAGGACGTCATCAAGTTCATGATTCTCGATGCCGGCAACCCGTCGTCCATCTACAGCGGCCTGCGTAGCGCGCGCGAATCGGCACGCAGCGTGCGCGGGGCGATCACGTCGGAGATGTACGAAGACTTGAACGGCGCGTGGCTCGAAATGCGCAATTACAACTATGCCAGCCTGCAGCAGAAGGGCGTGTCGGAGTTTCTGGACTGGGTCAAAATGCGGTCGCATTTGTTCCGCGGCGTAACGTTCGGCACCATGCTGCGCGACGAGGCGTATCACTTCATTCGGCTCGGTACGCATATCGAACGTGCGGACAACACGGCACGTATTCTCGACACCAAATACCACATCCTGCTGCCTTCGGCGGCCGATGTCGGCGGCGCGGTGGACTATTATCAGTGGGCGTCGTTGTTGCAGTCGCTGTCGGGATTTGAGGCGTATCGTAAGATCTACAGCGACGTGATCTCACCGCGCCGTGTCGCGGAGCTTCTCGTGCTGCGCGACGACATGCCGCGCTCACTGCACAGTTGTCTCAACTTTATCGACGAAACGCTGGCACTATTGTGTGACGATCGCGACGAGGAATTGCGGCGCCTGGCCGGCGAACTGCATGCGCGTCTGCATTATGGCAGCACCGACGATATCATTCGCTATGGTCTGCACGAATACCTGATGGACTTCCTGCAACGTGTTTCCGTGCTGGGCGCGGAGATCAGTCGAAGGTTCCTTGTCCCGTCCCACTGAACCCACTCATGTTGCACGACCGGGATTCGGTAGAATTGATGGTTTTGCCAGCCGGCGCAATGCCGGCACTCACCTTGGTTACTGGCTTGTCATGACCTATTGCGTTGCTATGTCGCTGGACGCCGGAATGATCTTTGCGTCCGATTCACGTACGAATGCCGGTGTCGACCAGATCGCCCGGTTCTCGAAAATGAAGATCTTTGCGCGTGAAGGCGAGCGCGTCATCACGACGCTTTCGTCGGGCAATCTGTCCATCACGCAAAATGCACTCAACCTGCTCGAGCAACGCATTCGCGTGGGCGACGACCGCCGCACGCTGTTGAATGCGGAGTCGATGTTCGATGTGGCCCGGCTGATCGGCGACGCGCTGCGTGAGGTCAAGACACTGGACGGTCCCTTTCTCACGCAGAACAATATCGACTCGAACGCCAATTTCCTGGTTGGCGGCCAGATTCGTGGCGAGCCCCCGCGACTTTTCAACGTCTACGGCGAAGGCAACTTCATCGAGGCCACGTCGGACACCTGCTACTTTCAGATTGGCGAAACCAAATACGGCAAGCCGATCATCGATCGCGTGATCAAGCGCAGCAGTACGCTGCTTGACGCCACCAAGTGCACGATCGTGTCCTTTGATTCGACGATGCGCTCCAACATTTCGGTGGGCTTGCCGATCGACCTGATGGTCTACCAGACGGATTCGTTGCGTGTCGGAATGCGGCGGCGTATCGAGGAATCAGATCCCTACTTTCAAATGGTTCACACG
>JBDTTY010000454.1:0-2689 GCA_040007975.1 Betaproteobacteria bacterium
AAGCCCGACTCGGTGTCGAGCGTGAACATCACACCCGCGGCGCCGAGGTCACTGCGAACCATCCGCTGCACCCCCGCGGACAGCGCTACATCGGCGTGGGCAAAGCCTTTGTGCACGCGATAGGCAATTGCCCGATCGTTATAGAGTGACGCAAATACTTCGCGTATTGCATGAATAATATTATCTATACCATTGATATTTAAAAATGTTTCTTGCTGGCCAGCAAATGAAGCATCGGGCAAATCCTCTGCGGTGGCCGATGAGCGCACGGCAAACGTGGCTGCAGGGGATTCTCGGGTCAGCGTGATGTAGGCGGTGCGGATCGCGGCATCAAGTGCCGGCGGCAGGGGTGCCTCCAGGAGCCACGACCGAATCTCCTTGCCGGCGATGACCAGTGCCTCGACATCGTCGACATTGAGTGCCAGCAACCGCGAGGCAATGCGGCCACGAAGATCGCCTGCGTCAAGAAACGCGCGAAACGCCGACGCGGTCGTGGCAAACCCGCCAGGTACGCGAATGCCCGCACCTGCCAGTTGACTGATCATTTCTCCCAGCGACGCATTTTTGCCGCCGACCTCATTGAGGTCTGTCATTCGCAGCCGTTCGAAGGGAATCACCCACGCGTGTTCGGTCGTCATGCTTCGTCCCTGTTATATGGATTATTGCGCCGCGGCATCAGGTGGCGTGAAGCCGCAATTTTACCTTGTGCGGCCAGTCCGTCATGCCGTGGTGCACTGCGCCAACGTGGTCTTGATGGGGGCAAAAAATGACAACGGCCGCAGGAGCGGCCGTGGCAACAGAACATAGCTTAAGGATTTAAAGACGAGGCGGCGTCACCGCAGGGGCTTGCGTGTCGTCGTCCGGGTCGACCAAGCCACCTTCAGTCGAGAGATCCGAAGCGAGATTGACGCCGGTGTCCGGCGTGCCTTGGCGGTGCCGACTACGCACGGCACGACGCAGTGTCCGATAAAGGTCCGGATGCGAATCCTTGAGGTAGCTGATGATCTCGAAGTCGACGCGTTTGACCTGTGACAGATCAAGCTGCTCAACGTGAACAAGTCGCAGCAACTCCTTGACGGGACGGGGCATTTCCCGGCCGCTTTCGTAGCGCGACCCGCCACTTTGCGTGACGCCGATCTGGGTCCAGAACTGCTCCTGGTTCATGCCCAGACGCCGCCGGATTTCACGCGGATTGAGTACTCGATCGAGGATTTTCACGGGTCGTGGGCCTTCATGTCGGAATCGACGTCAACCACGAAATGGCGCAGTTCAGCCAGATCCGAAGCTATACCAATGGCATATTTTTGCCCGATTCGTGACTCTGCGCAAGCGGCAACGGATGAACGGCATTTGGCGTGGTGCAAGAACGCAAAACCATCGGGCCGCACCGTGAGCTCTCCAGCGAAGATTACGCCAATCCGCGCGACGTGAGGTATTCCTCGTAGGGACCGTCAAATTGCACGGGTTCATCACCGGTGAGTTCGATCACGCGCGTGGCCAACGCGGAAACAAATTGCCGATCATGCGAGACGAGAATCAGTGTGCCGGCATACTTCTCGAGTGCCAGCTGCAATGATTCGATCGATTCCATATCCATATGGTTGGTGGGCTCGTCCATCACCAGCACGTTGGGCTGTTGCAGCATCAACTTGCCAAAGAGCATCCGTCCGCGTTCGCCACCGGATAGCACCCGCACCGACTTGCTGGTTTCGTCACCGGAGAACAGCAGGCGGCCCAAGGTGGCACGCACGATTTGCTCGTCGTCGGTGGGCTGCTTCCATTGTGCCATCCAGTCGAAAAGCGTGGATTCCTTCTCGAAATCGGCGGTCTGGTCCTGCGGGTAGTACCCGATCGTTGCGCGTTCGGCCCATTTGACTTTGCCAGCGTCGGGCTGCAAATCCCCGATCAGTGTGCGCAGCAGCGTGGTCTTGCCGGCCCCGTTGGGACCGACAATGGCCAGGCGCTGCCCCGCTTCCAGCATGAATGACAGGCTTTCAAACAGCGGTTCGGCCAGCGCAGGCCAAGTCTTGGTCAGGCTCTCGACCTCCACGGCGTGCCGGTGCAGCTTCTGCTTTTGATCGTATTCAAAGCGAATGAAAGGGTTCTGGCGCGACGACGGCTTCACGTCGTCCGGGCGCAGTTTGTCGATTTGCTTGATGCGCGAGGTGGCCTGCTTCGAGCGCGCCTTGTTCGCCGAGAAGCGACGCACGAATTCCTGCAGCTCGACGATACGGTCCTTCGCCTTGGCGTTGGAGGCCAGTAACCGCGCACGCGCCTGGGTGGACGCGATCATGTAGTCGTCGTAGTCGCCCGGATAGACGCGCAACGTGCCGTAGTCGAGATCCGCCATATGCGTGCAGACGCTGTTGAGAAAATGGCGATCGTGCGAGATGATGATCATCGTCGACTCGCGGGCGTTGAGGATTTCCTCGAGCCAGCGGATCGTGTTGATGTCGAGATGGTTGGTGGGTTCATCCAGCAGCAAAATTTCCGGATTGGAAAATAGCGCCTGCGCGAGCAGTACGCGCAGCTTCAGGCCAGGCGCCACTTCGCTCATCGGACCCTGATGCTGGTCTTCCGGGATACCCAAACCCATCAGCAATTCGCCGGCGCGCGCTTCCGATGTATAGCCGCCAAGCTCGGCGTAGTGCGCCTCGAGATTGGCCGCGCGAACGTAGTCTTCTTCCGT
>JBDTTY010000455.1:0-2688 GCA_040007975.1 Betaproteobacteria bacterium
CGCGCCCCGACCGGTGCTGCATGTGTGCCTGCGACTACCGCCGCGGCTTGGACTCCGTCGCGGACTTGACGTCGCCTTTGGTTGACGGGCCGGCGCTGCGAGGATCGACCTTGGCTGCGGGGGCTGCGGCAACCTTGGTAGGATTATTGACGACCGCCAACTCAGGGCGCAGCTTTTCCAGTCGCTTGGCGCCGATGCCTTTGACGTTGCGCAGGTCGTCGACGGACTTGAAGGGACCGTTGGCCTTGCGGTAATCGAGTATGGCCTGCGCCTTGGCAGGACCGATGCCGTTGAGCGCGACCAATTCTTCCTTGGTGGCCGTGTTGAGGTTGAGTGCCGCGGCAGCGAAACCTGCGCCCACAAACTGCAATGCCAGCGCCAGCGCAAAGGCGCCGATAAACTTGTGCATGACGTTCTCCTTGAGGTAGTTGCGTGAGTCGCTGAGATCGGCGCCGCGTCGTGCCGACGGCGTCAATCCAGCGAGTCACCACCTTAAGGCGCGCTAGCGCAATTGCGCCATCAGCCGTTCGACGTAGCGTGTAACGCCGTGCTCCACGGTCGCCATTGGGACGTTGCAGCCAGTCGCACGCAACGCGGACAGATCCGCCTGCGTGAAGCTCTGGTACTTGCCGACCAGTGCCACCGGAAATGGCACATACGTGATCACGCCCGCGCTGACGAGTTGTTCGAGCGTACGCGGTGGCGCACCGACCGCCGCTGCGCAGGCATTGATCGTGGCCACCGCCACATCATTAAAGCTCTGCGCGCGTCCCGAACCAAGATTGAAGATTCCCGAGCGCTGCGGATGGTCGAGAAAATCGAGATTGACCGCCGCGACATCATCGACCGACACGAAATCGCGTCGCTGCTCGCCGGCAGCATAGCCGCCCGACGCTTCAAACAGTTTCACGCGACCTTCGTCGCGATACTGGTGAAAGAAGTGAAAGGCGACCGACGCCATCCGGCCCTTGTGCGCCTCGTGCGGACCGTACACATTGAAGTAACGGAAGCCGGCGATCTGGGCCGTCCGCTCGGGCAGCACCTGGCGTACATACTGGTCGAACAGAAACTTGGAATAGCCGTAGACATTGAGCGGCGCTTCATGCGATCGATCTTCGACAAACGTGCTGTTGCCGCCATACACCGCGGCACTCGACGCATACAAAAACGGCACGTCGTTGTTCTGGCAGTGATCGAGCAGCGTAACCGAATACCGATAATTGTTGCGCATCATGTAGCGGCCGTCGGATTCCATCGTGTCGGAGCAGGCACCCTGATGCAGGATCACGGCCAATTCGTCATCGTAGTCGCCGGCGCCGAGTCGCGCGATGAATTCATCCTGATCCAGATAGTCGACGATGTTCGCGTCGACAAGATTGCGGAATTTGTCGGCATCAGCGAGGTTGTCGACAGCCAGGATGCGCGTCTCGCCGCGCGCGTTGAGCGCATGCACGAGATTGGAGCCGATGAAACCGGCGGCGCCGGTCACGACGGTGTACACGATTGCTTCTCCCTGGACAACTTGATCATTGAAGGCGTTGCAGCGGGGAACATTTCAAAGTTCCAAGTCGATGCCACCGACTTCGCTGACGACAAGTGGCACGCGCGGGGCCACCGCACACAGCAATTCGTAGCCCAAAGTGGCCGCAGCGCTGGCCACGTCGTCCACTGGCAATCCTTCGCCCCACAACACCACCGGACTGCCCACGCGCGCCTCGGGTACGTTCGACAGATCCACCGTCAGCATATCCATCGACGGGCGCCCGGCAAGACGCACTTTTTTGCCACAGACGAGCACCGGCGTGCCATTGGGCGCGTGGCGCGGATACCCATCAGCATAGCCGCAGGCGATGACGCCAATGCGATGCGGCCGCGATGCGGTATAGATCGAGCCGTAACCGACACTATCGTTGACCTTCAACTCCTGTATCGCGATCAGCTGCGATCGCAATGTCATCACTGGTTGCAATCCAAGCATGGCAGCGGTGTCGTACGGAAACGGCGAAGCGCCGTACAACATGATGCCGGGCCGCACGAAATCGCCGCCCACTTGCGAGAAGCGCACGATGCCCGCGGAATTGGCCAGTGATCGGGGATACGGCAATCCTTTGCACGCCAAATCGAAGATGGCCATCGCGTCTGCCAATCCGTCGTCTTCCTCTGCTCGCGCAAAATGCATCATCAGGCGAATCGCCGCCACGGAGGGCGCCGACGCCAGCCGCTTGCACACCGCCGCCACATCGGCTGGTGGAAAGCCCAGACGGTTCATGCCGGTATTGACCTTGATAAACACTTCCAGCGGTCGGGCCAAAATCGTCGTTTCGAGCATGCGCACCTGCTCGGCATCGTGCACCACGGTAGCCAAGCGTTTTTGCGCGAACTCGGGCAACTCGGTGTCCGCGAAAAATCCTTCGAGCATCAGGATACGCCGCGTGTAGTGCGCTTCGCGCAGCGCGAGCGCAGTATCAAGTTCAACCAGTGCCAAGCCGTCGGTGCCATCCAGTGCGGGCAGAATCCCCGTCAGACCATGACCATAGGCATTGGCCTTGACCACGGCGAGCACTTGCGCGCCGGGCGTGAGCTCACGCACCCGAAGTAGGTTGCTGCGTAGTGCCGCCAGATTGATCTGCGCAAAGAGCGGACGGGCCATCTGGCGGGACTTGGAGAAGTGGTGGTTGGAAGCGGCGA
>JBDTTY010000456.1:0-2670 GCA_040007975.1 Betaproteobacteria bacterium
CGATGCCAAGCTGCGCCGGCGCGTGCGCGAGGAAATCCGCGAACTGCAGCAGTCGTTGTCGCTGACGGTCATCTACGTGACGCACGACCAGGAAGAGGCATTGGCGGTCTCCGATCGCGTGATTGTGATGGAGGGCGGCCACATTGCGCAGCAGGGCACGCCCCATGACCTGTACGATGCGCCGCAGAGCCGCTTTCTTGCTGATTTCATCGGTGATGCCAACCTGGTCGACGGCGAGTTGACGATGGCTGGTTCGGTGGCGACGTTTGCCGCGGGCGGAATTTCTGCAACGGTGCGCGCCGACGGTCGCAGCAACGGCCCGGCCACGCTGGCCGTGCGCCCGCAGCGTTTACGTGTCGTCGATGCCGGGCAGGGCGTGTTGCCCGGTGTCTGCAAGCGTGTTTCCTATCTCGGCAGTCGCATCGAGTATGTGGTGGCCACCGCGTGGGGCGAACTGCTGGTGTTCGATCCCGACGCGCGCACGCCACGTCCGCGCGATGCCGCGGTCAGCATTGCCTTCGACCCCGACGCGGTCATCGTCCTGCCGCGCTGATTCACCCAACCAAAGGAATTCCGAAACAATGCCTGCTTACATGATTGTGGACATCGACATCCACGACCTCGCCCGTTACGAAGACTACAAAAGCCAGGTTCCCGCCCTGATCGCCAAGCATGGTGGCGAATACCTCGTGCGCGGCGGCGCCCACGAAGTGATCGAAGGCGATTGGGCGCCCACGCGGATGGTACTGTTCAGCTTCCCCAGTCGGGCCGCCATCAAGGCGTTCATGAACGACCCTGCCTACCGACCGCTGGCGGCGCTGCGGCACGAGATCGCCAAGAGCCGCATCATCGCCGTGGACGGAATCTGACATGCCGGCACACGACGATGGTGCGATCGACACACGGTATGTAGCCGCACAGCGCATTGCACGCGCAGCGGGGGCGCTGGCACTCGATTACTTCCGCAACCGCGCGAAGCTGGTCGTCGAGCTGAAGGGGCCAGCCGATTTTGTCAGCCACGCCGATCGCGACGTCGAGAACCTGATCCGGCGCGAGTTGGCCGCCGCGTTTCCCGACGATGCCTTCCTGGGTGAGGAGACGGCCAGTACGTTCGTGGGGCCAGCCGAACATTGCTGGATCGTCGATCCCATCGACGGGACGCACAACTTCCTGCGGGGCGTGCCGTACTGGAATGTCGCCATCGGCTACGTGCAGGCGGGACGTACGCAGGTGGGCGTCGTGTTCGATCCGCCGGCCGATGTGCTGTATCACGGCAAGCATGGCGGCGGTGCGTTTGCATCGGACGCACAGGGCGCGACGAAGCTGCACGTTGCAACAACGCATGGGTTGTCCGGCGCGTATGTCGTGCTGGGTCACCACGACCGGCATCCGGAAGACCGCTACCTCGACATCCGGCGGCGGATGATGGCGGCCGGTTGCGCAATGCGCAATTTCGGATCCGCGGCATTGCAGCTCGCGCATGTGGCCAGCGGACGCTATGACGGCTTCGTCGAGCTTGAATTGTCAGCGTGGGATGCCGTGGCCGGCTTGCTGCTGGTGGAAGAGGCGGGCGGCTATCACCTGCCATTTGCCACTGCGACGCCGATGTCGAAGGCGCCATGCTTCGCGTGCACGCCAGGCATCGCCGCCGAACTAAAGGAAGTGGTCGGCGCACTGTAGAAATTAGGATGGAAATTAGGGTCAGACTCCAATTGATTGCCAAGCGCCATTGCAGTCAATTGGAGTCTGACCCTAATCACAGCGCGGGACACGTCCGTAGGCGAGGCTTGAGCCTCGCTGGATATCACGACGAGGCTGAAGCCTCGCCTACAGACCTCGGCTACGCGCCTATTTGAAATCCCCGGCATACGCATAGCTGAAGTCTGCGGGCTTCATGTACTTGCGGAAGGCGGCATTGATTTCCGCGGTGGTCAGCTTCGCGATTGCAGCATCGACAGCGGCCGACAGCGCAAACGTGCGCCCGAGATATTCCTGCGTGGTCAATGTGCCCGCAATACTTCCATCCTCGGTGCGGCCCAGCCGTCGTTCCTGCAACACGCCGGCGATGGCATCAGTCACTTCCTTATCACTGAATCCATCTTTCAATGCGCGCGCGATTTCCTCGGCAAAGGCGGTGCGAACCTTATCGAGATTTTGTGGCGCAAAAATCGCGTACATGCCAAAAGTGCTGTTGGCCTCAATCGAATTGGGCCGGAAAAACGTCCCGGCACCATACGAGAGCCCATCCTTTTGCCGCAGTCGCTCGTTGATTCTCGACGACGACGAGTCACCAAAAATGAAGCTCGCGATCAGCAGCGCCGGATAGTCCGGACTCGAATCATTGAATTGCCACTTTTCGTTGCCGATCAGGATGGCATTGGCCTTGTCGGGCACAATCAGCCGAATCGCTTCCGGCTTGATGGTGCGATACGGGTCGGGCACGCGCGCATAGGCTGATGGGCTCTTCCAGTTGCCGAAGAGCTCGGTGACCAGGGCACGCATCGCGTCTGCGTCAAAGTCGCCGACGATCGACAACTCGGCGTTGCTGGCACCGTAAAATTGCTTGTGAAAGTTGCGCATCGATTCGACCGTGACGGCGTTATTCAACGCGATACTTTCGTCGATCGTGGGCGTGTAACGAACATCGTCGGGCGGGTACGGATTGCCTGC
>JBDTTY010000457.1:0-2652 GCA_040007975.1 Betaproteobacteria bacterium
CAATTTAAGACGTTCTTGCGCGAGGGTGAAGCCTCGCCTATCAGAATCCGTCCGCCGGACTCGTCGCTGCGCCATCCGTCGCGGCCGGCCGCGGCTCGTCCGCGGTGGACGCCACTCGTCCCATCACCGATGCTCCGCCGTTCGGTAACTGGTAGGGTCGAATCCTCAGTTGGCGGCCTTCCTCCTCCTCATGCGTCGCAGGCCGACGTCATACGACTTCATCCGCCCCCCGGTTGGACAAACCCGAGTGATCTGGTCGGGAACTTCCGGCCCGACTTAGCACTCCTAGTACTCGAGTGCTAAAATTGGCATCGGGTGCCGGCGAGCATGCAGTCGAGAAAAGCCGCCCACACGACGCCCTATAAGGAGACCTAGCATGACAAATACCACGCTGGCCTTCCCGACCCCCGCTTCGCTGGGAAGCCTTGACCACTACATTCAGGCCGTCAACCGGTTCCCGCTGTTGACGCAGGAACAGGAAACGGATCTCGGCCGCCGCTTGAAGGCGTCCGACGACATCAACGCCGCCCGCGAGCTGGTGCTGTCGCACTTGCGCCTCGTGGTCGCCGTGTCGCGCAACTACGCCGGCTACGGGCTGCCCCAGGCCGACCTCATTCAGGAAGGCAATGTCGGCCTGATGAAGGCCGTCAAACGCTTCGACCCCGAGCGCGGTGTGCGCCTCGTGTCGTTTGCGCTGCACTGGATCCGCGCCGAAATGCACGAATACATCCTGCGCAACTGGCGGTTGGTGAAGGTCGCCACCACCAAGGCGCAGCGCAAACTGTTTTTCAATCTGCGCAGCATGAAAGTCAGCTCGGCCGCGCTGTCCGTCGCCGAGGCACATCGGATTGCCAAAGACCTGGGCGTGAAGCCCGAGGACGTCGTTGAGATGGAAACGCGATTGACCGGCCACGATCTTGCGCTCGATCCGACGCCGGGCGACGAGGAAAATTTCGTCTCGCCGATCGCCTATCTGACCGACACCGAGGACGAGCCGTCGAAAATTGTCGAGCGTGCGCAAACAGCGCGGAATCGTACCAACGGTCTGCAAAGTGCCCTCGCCCGGCTTGACGATCGCAGTCGTCGGATCATCGAAACCCGTTGGCTGCGTGAGGACGATTCGACGTCGACGCTGCAGGATCTCGCCACCGAATATGGTGTATCTGCCGAGCGGATTCGCCAGATCGAAAGCAAGGCGATGAAGACTATCCGGGCGCAGATGGTCGCGGTCTGACGGTTTCCACCGCAAAAACCAGAAGGGCCGCGCCTGCGGCCCTTCTGTTTGATGCCTCCCCCCAAGCGGCGCTAGCGCCGGTCACAGCTCGATCTGCGTGCCCAATTCGACCACGCGATTGGTGGGAATCTGGAAGAATTCCGACGCTTTGATCGCGTTTTTCGACATCGACGCAAACAGTCGCTCTCGCCACAGCGCCATGCCCGGTGCGCCGGTGGGGATCAGCGTTTCGCGTGACACGAAGAACGACGTCTCCATCATTTCAAAGGCAAAGCCGCGGCGCCCCGACTCCTCCAGCAACGCGGGCACATCCGGGTCTTCCTTGAATCCGTAATAGGCCATGAACTGGTAGAAGTCGCAGCCAAGCGTGCGCACTTCAATGCGCTCCGCATCGTTGACGAAGGGCACGTCGCGCATCATCACCGTGAGAAAAATCACGCGTTGATGCAGCACCTTGTTGTGTTTCAGATTGTGCAGCAGCGCATGCGGCACGCGATCAGGTGACGACGTCATGAATATCGCCGTGCCATCCACGCGGATGGGTGGCGACAATTCAATGCTCTGGATGAAGAGCTCAAGCGGCAGTGCATCTTCCGAAAGTCGGTCCATCAACACGGCGCGGCCACGCTTCCATGTGGTCAGCAACATGAAGACCAGCGCGCCGATGACGAGCGGGAACCAGCCGCCATCCGGAATCTTGAGCGAGTTGGACGCGAGAAACGCGAGATCGATCAGCGTCAGCGGTGTCGCGATCAAAAGTGCCACCCACAATGGCCAGTTCCACAGTCGACGCATCACGACAAAGATCAGGATCGAGTCGATCAGCATCGCCAATGTGACCGCAATGCCGTACGCGGCCGCCAGGTTGTCGGACTTCCTGAACGTGATCACGAGCAGGAACACGGCGATGAACAGGGTCCAGTTGATGAATGGCACATAGATCTGGCCGATCTGCTTTTCCGACGTGTGCAGGATCTTCAGGCGCGGACAATAGCCCATCTGGATGGCCGCGCGCGTCAACGAGAATGCGCCGGAAATCACCGCCTGCGACGCGATCACCGTCGCGCAGGTGGCGAGAATCACCAGCGGAATCAACGCCCACTCCGGTGCCAGCAGGTAGAACGGATTCTTGACCGCCGACGGGTCGGCGAGCAGCAGCGCGCCCTGGCCGAAATAGTTGATTACGAGCGCCGGCATCACGAAGGCGAGCCACGCCCGGCGTATCGGCGACCGGCCGAAGTGACCCATGTCGGCATACAGCGCTTCGGTGCCGGTGACAGCGAGCACGACCGCGCCGAGCGAGAGGAACGCGGCGACCGGGGCATGCGTGAAGAATTCAAGCGCGTAGACCGGATTGATCGCCGCGAGGATGTCGGGACGCTGGACGATCTCCACCGCCCCCAGCACCGCGATCACGA
>JBDTTY010000458.1:0-2621 GCA_040007975.1 Betaproteobacteria bacterium
CAGGTTCGCCGATATAGGAGTACGCCAGCATGCCGCTCGTGGCATCGCGCACGACGATCAACGGCTGCGATGGTGAAATGACGCCCGTCATCGGGCCGACCGCGTGGCGCGAATGGCACGGCGCAAAGGTGATGCGACCGGCTTCGGCGAGTTGCAAGGCGTCTTCGACCGATGCCGCCCAGCCTTCAAACAGAATATTCGCCACAACGGCGCCACGCATGGGCGCACACATCCTGCCCCATTCAATCGGCGGGCCCGCATGCAGCAGATGGTAGTCATCCAATGCCAAAGCTTCGCGCGCCGATTGCATGTCGATCCATTGCGGACTCGCGGCGCTTAAACGCTCCAAGCCCTGCTGGTTCGCGGTCCGAAAGTTCATTGTCATGGCATGTTCATCCAAAATTTCGATTGCGTTCCCGTGCGGCCAATGTAGGTCGCCCGATCGACCCTGTCCACAACGGGCGGGTATATGGATACAATTCACGCCGTGAATAGGCACCCAAAACTATCGTCGATCGATCTGAATCTTCTGGTGGTGTTCGACGCCACCTTCAAGGATCGCAACATCACGGTCGTCGCAGGGCGCCGCGCGGGACAGTCGCAGCACTGCCATGAGCAGCGCATGGGCGCGGCGGTGCAAGTCATTTGCTAACCCGCGGTTCGTTCGCACCAGCAACCGCATGCAGCCGACGCCGTGTGCACAGCTGCTCGCCATACTTATTTAGCGCGCCTGCGAGTTGGTCACCGGGGGTGGAAAGTGACTCGGCATTCGACCCGTTGACGGCGACCAACACGTACCGCCTCTACATGACCGAAACCGGCGCAGACGTGTGCTTGCCGAAACTGCCGGGAGCGCTGGCTCGAGCGCCATCACCACGACCCGGCAAGCCGGTGCAAGCACGCGTCTGGTGCCGAGCAGTTCTCGCAGTGAATCGGGGCGCGACTATTCCTTGACCAGCCCGGCACGCAGAAGCAACAACTCCGCGCTGTCATTCCATACCTCCATGCTCACGATCTTGCCTTCCCGGACAGTGAAGCGGTCGATGTAGCGATTGCCCGAAAAGGCCTCACCGTCGGGCCACTCGCCGAAGAGCGTTCCCGAGTTGTAGACCGTGAACTCACCCGGCGCAGCACCCGCGAGCGCCTCGGTGCGTTCGAACTTCTTGCTCACCTTTCCGTAACGTGCCGCGTTGAACCCTGCGACCTCCGCCGCACTGGTGAAGCGTCGGGCCCCAGTGAAGGTGATCTTCACATCCGACGCCAGGTAGCTTCGCGCTCGCACCGGATCGGGAATCATCGAGGCGTCCAGAAACGCCTCGACCACGCGGACGGCCTGTGCCCTTCCGTAATCGATGTCGCTGGTGTTTACTTTGGCCATTTCGCACCCTTCCTAGGACTGTTGATACTGGGCAATGCTATCAAGCATCAACGACATGGGATCAGCAAAAACCCTCGTCATCCATCTACGCGGTTAATGTCGGCAATCACTTTACAAGATGTACAAGCTCACGGCGACGGTCTAAGATCAAGCCGCATTGCCCGCTTGGGTTGGGTGGCACTTGCTGCGATTCGCGGGGTACGGCCGCACGCATCTGCACAATCTCTAACCCACCGCCTGAGTCGCACCCCATCTACCAGGAGTCATTCATGAATGGAAACGTTCTTCGCCGCAGCCTCTTGCAGCTCGGCGCCGCGGCCTGTGCCTTGGTCATGGGCAGTGCGGTATTCGCCGCCGATCCGGTCAAAATCGGACTGGTGACGGCGCTGTCCGGCCAATCGGCCAAAGCAGGCGAGGCTATCAGCCGCGGGCTTCAACTTGCTATCGACGAGATCAACGCCAAGGGTGGCGTGCTCGGCGGTCGCAAGCTCGAACTGCTCAAGCGTGACGACGAAGCCAATCCGGCAAAGGGCCAGATCGCTGCACGCGAACTGATCTTCAAAGAAAAGGTAGCGGTGCTATTCGGTGGACTCGACACACCCGTTTCACTGGCCATGATCCAGATCGCCAACGACCAGAAGGTGCCGTTCATGGGTCCGTGGGCTGCGGGGACGAAGATCACGCACAACGGATTCAAACCGAACTTCGTGTTTCGGGTTTCCGCTGTGGACGAGTTGGTGGACAAGGCCATGCTGCAGTATGCGCAGAAGCATTTTGCAACCAAGAACCCCGGCATCATCGTCGTCAACAATCCGTGGGGTGAATCGAACCAGATCGGCTTGATCGACGCGCTCAGCGCGCAGAAGATGAAACCGGCTGCCGTGGAAAAATTCGAAGCAAATGACGTCGACGTGACCCCGCAGTTGTCGCGCCTGAAGGCGGCAGGTGCTGACGCGATCTTGTTGGTCGGCAACGTCGGCCCGTCAGCGCAGGTCGTGAAGTCGATGGATCGCATGGCTTGGAAGGTGCCGATCGTTTCGCATTGGGGCCCCGCCGGCGGTCGCTTCAGCGAATTGGCCGGTCCGAACGCGAAGGATGTGATCTTCGTGCAGACCTACAGCTTCTTCGGCAAGCAGACGCCGGTTGGCGAACGCGTGATGGCCGAATTGAAGAAGAAGTATTCCGACATCAAGGGGCCTGACGATGTGACGCCCGCCGTGGGCTATGCCAACGCCTACGATGC
>JBDTTY010000459.1:0-2606 GCA_040007975.1 Betaproteobacteria bacterium
TATGTCGTGCGGCGCTGGCGCCGCGGACTCATCGGTGGTTTTTTCAGTGTTGCGGCGTATGCGATCGTGTTGTGGGCCATGACACGCGCGCCGGTTGCCGCGATCGCGGCACTGCGCGAAACGTCCGTCGTGTTCGCCGCGATCATCGGTGCCGTGGTGTTGAAGGAAGGCTTCGGCTACGTGCGCATCGCCGGCGCCATTCTCGTCGTGGCCGGCGTGGCCGCGCTCAAGATTTGATGACGCGTGAATCTTTGTGGCAGGAATCCATTCGCTCATGAGCCCAATTCCCTCCCATGCCGCTGTCGTGATCGTCGGCGGCGGTATCGCCGGCGTGTCCACTGCCTACCATCTGGCCAAACTCGGCATCACCGACGTCGTGCTGCTGGAGCAAGGCTCGCTGACATGCGGTACCACCTGGCATGCGGCCGGATTGGTCGGCCAGACCCGCGCCACGCGTAACGCAACACGCATGAGCCAATACGGCATCGAGCTGTACGCGTCGTTGGAGGCCGAAACCGGACTTGCGACCGGCTGGAAGGCCTGCGGCAGCCTCAATGTCGCGAGGACCCCGGAACGACTGCAATCCATGCAGCGGCAGATGGCGCGCGCACGCAGTTTCGGTATCGATTTCGAATTCATCTCGCCGGACGAAGCCGGCGTCATCGCCCCCATTCTGCGCACCGACGACCTCGTGGGTGCCGTGCACATCCCCGGCGACGGCAAGGTCAACCCGACCGACTTGACGCAATCGTTGGCCAAGGGTGCACGCATGCGCGGCGCACGCATCGTCGAACACATGCAGGTCACCGCGGTAGAAATCAATGAGGGACGGGTGACCGCGGTGCGCTGGAAAAATGCCGACGGCGAAGGTCGCATCGAATGCGCGACACTCGTCAATTGTGCCGGGCAATGGGCACGGGAATTCGGCGCGCGTGCGGGCGTCAATGTGCCGCTATACGCCGCCGAACACTTTTATATCGTCACGACCCCGATCCCCGGCGTCACCCCGGCCCTGCCGGTCATTCGCGATCCCGACGGCTTCATTTACTACAAGGAAGAGGTCGGCGGACTGGTGATGGGGGGCTTCGAGCCGGTGGCCAAGCCGTGGAACGTCTCGCCCATTCCGGATCACTTCGAATTTCAATTGCTGGCCGAGGACTGGGACCAGTTCGAAGTGCTGATGACCAATGCCATTCATCGCACGCCCTGTCTTGAAACGGCTCAGGTCAAGATGCTGCTGAATGGTCCGGAGAGCTTCACCCCGGACGGCAACTTCATCCTTGGCGAGGCGCCCGAGGTGCGCGGCTATTTCGTTTGCGCCGGATTCAATTCCGCCGGGATTGCCAACTCCGGTGGTGCCGGGCGACTGGTCGCCGAATGGATCGTCGGCGGCGAAGCGCCGCTCGATCTTTGGGACGTCGATATCCGACGCTTTGCGCCCTTCCACGCCAATCGGCGACACCTGGCAGATCGCACCGTCGAATCGCTGGGATTGCATTATGCAATGCGCTGGCCCCGCGAGGAGCTCACAACTGTGCGGCCATTGCGCCGCTCACCACTTTACGACCGACTCAAAACGGCGGGTGCTGTTTTTGGCAGCAAGCTCAACTGGGAACGCGCCAACTACTTTCTGCCCGCCGGTGCGAGCGTGCCGCCGCCGACGCACGACACACCGGACTGGTTGCCGTGGGTGCTCGACGAACAACAGTGCTGTCGCGAGGACGTCGTGGTGTTTGATCAGACGTCGTTCGCCAAATTTGTCGTCAAGGGGCGCGATGCCCTTGCGGTCCTGGAACGCCTGTGCGCCAACGCCATCGACGTGCCGATTGGCAGGATGGTGTATACCGCGATGCTCAATCGCCGCGGTGGCTTCGAAAGCGACCTCACCATCACGCGGCTCGCCAGCGATACGTTCTTCGTCCTCACGGGATCATCGCAATCGACGCGCGATGCCGCTTGGATCGAACGCGCCATCGAGCCCGACGAGCGGGCGGTACTGGTCGACGTGACCAGCGGCTATTCCGTGCTGTCGCTGATGGGCCCCAAGGCCGAAGCATTGCTGCGCACGCTGTCGCCTCATGATCTGTCGCGTACAGGATTGCCATTTGGCATGACAGCCGAAATCGATGTCGGGCACACGCGGGTGCGCGCTGCACGGATGAGCTATGTGGGCGGCCCGGGCTACGAATTTGTCGTGACCACCGATCAGTGCCTCACGCTGTACGACACGCTCAAGGAGGCAGGCGCAGCCTTCGGCCTGCGCGACGCCGGCTACTACACGATCGACGCATTGCGCATCGAAGCGGGTCGGCGCGCCTTTGGCCCCGAATTGTCGCCCGACGAGACGCCGTGGCAGGCAGGACTCGACTATGCGGTCAAACTCGACAAGCCCACGCCATTTGTCGGACGCGACGCGCTGTTGCGACAGCGTGAAATGGGACTGCACAAGCGACTCGTGATCCTCACGTTCGACGATGCCACGGCGTTCCCGTGGGGGGGCGAACCGATTCTGATGGATGGCCGGATGGTCGGTGAAATCACCTCGGCGGGCTACAGCCGCAAGCATGGGCGTGCGGTGGCGATGGGCTATGCGCGTAGCGCACCCG
>JBDTTY010000460.1:0-2588 GCA_040007975.1 Betaproteobacteria bacterium
GGCACCACCGCCGCCACCCGCTTTGGCTTGCGTCGGCGCCGCCTGACCCGCACCACCTGGCGCCGGCGCGCCTGCCGCGGACCCCGGATTGGCCCGGTAATAGTTGGCATACCAATATCCGGCCCCGGCGGAGGCTAGAAAGCCCGCGATGACGGCGACAACGGTAACGACAGAAAATGTTCGGCTCATCCGGACTCTGGCAAGACGTGATGGAAATACTGCAACCCGCGCGAACTTCCGCGATGATCGGGACGGATGGTGTTTTTGAACCTAACCTTCGATTATGCCCGTGGTTGAGTCGACTCGACAAATTTGGCGGCGCCAAAGCGGTTCAGCCTGTGGGCACTTGCTAGAATGGTCTGAATTGTGCTTTTACGAGGAGTTCCACAGTGTCTTTCTTGTTACAGAATGTTTCGCATCCCTGGCGTGCGCTGACGATCGCGGCGGTGGCGGCCTGCGGCGTTGCGGTCGGCATGCCGATGGCCATCGCACAGACCTACCCCACCAAATCGGTCAAGCTGATCGTGCCTTTTCCGCCGGGTGGCTCGCTCGACATCGCCGGACGCCTGCTGGCGCAAAAGCTGACGGAAGCGTGGGGCCAGCCCGTCGTGGTCGAGAACAAGCCGGGCGCCGGCGGCAACATCGGCGCGGACCTCGTGGCCAAATCCGCACCCGACGGCTACACGATTCTGCTGGGTGCGCTGTCGACCCATGCGGTCAATCCCAATCTGTACTCCAAGATGCCGTACGACGCGGTCAAGGACTTCGCGCCGATCACGCTGATTGCCATCACGCCCAACGTACTGGTTGTCAACGCGGCGTCGCCGGTCAACAACGTGCGCGAATTCATCGCGTATGCCAAGGCCAATCCCGGCAAGCTCGCCTTCGGTTCGGGCAGCAACGGCAGTGCCGGACATCTGGCCGGTGAACTCTTCAAGGTCGAAACGGGCAGCGACGCCGTGCATGTGCCGTTCAAGGGCGGCGCACCCGCCACGCAGGCGCTGCTGGCGGGCGACACACAATTCATGTTCGATAACCTCGCCAATGCGATGGCGCAGGTCAAGGCCGGCAAATTGAAGGCGCTTGCGGTGACCACCGCCGAGCGTTCGCCGTTGGCGCCGGACCTGCCGACGATGGCGGAGGCTGGCTTGCCTGGCTTCGACATTTCGACGTGGTACGGCCTGTTTGCCCCGGCCGGAACGCCACCCGCGATCGTCGCCAAATGGAATGCCGACGTGACGAAAATTCTCAATACGCCCGATGTGCGAGCACGGCTCGTCGCGGACGGCGCCCAACCTTCGCCCAATACGCCGGAACAGTTTGCGCAGATGATCGCGCGCGAGTTGTCGAAGTACGCGCGCATCGTCAAGGTATCCGGCGCCAAGGTCGATTGACGACACGCGGTGTCGACGCAAGATTTGCGATGAAACTACGTTTTCTATCTTCTTTTGTTCTCGTTGCGGCCGCCGTGATGATGGCGTCTGCGTTACTGGCGCAGACGTCGTATCCCAGCAAACCGATCCGACTTGTCGTGCCATTTCCGGCGGGCGGAACCACCGACATCCTGGCGCGCGCCGCGGCGCAGAAGCTGACGGTGTCGACCGGGCAACCTGTCGTCGTCGACAATCGTCCGGGCGCGGGTGGCAACATCGGCGCCGAACTGGTCGCCAAAGCGGCGCCCGACGGTTACACGTTGCTGATGGGCACCGTCGGCACGCACGCGATCAACCCCAGCCTGTACGCCAGGATGCCGTACGACCATCAGCGTGACTTCGCGCCGGTGATCCTCGTGGCCGGCGTGCCCAACGTGCTGGTGATCAATCCTGCCGTGCCGGCCAATTCCGTGCAGGAATTGATTGCGTACGGCAAGGCCAATCCCGGCAAGCTCAATTTTGCATCGTCGGGCAGCGGCACGTCGATCCATCTGGCTGGCGAATTGTTCAAGACGATGTCCGGCGTGCAGATGACACACATTCCTTACAAGGGCAGCTCGCCTGCGATCGCCGACCTGTTGCGCGGCCAGGTGCAGATCATGTTCGACAACCTCCCTTCGGCGTTGCCGCAGATCAAGGCGGGGAAGTTGAAGGCGCTGGCAGTGACCAGTGCACAGCGCGCGCCTGCGTTACCCGACGTGCCCACCATCGCGGAAGCGGGGCTACCGGGTTTCGAGGCTACGTCGTGGTTCGGTATCCTGGCGCCCGCCGGCACCCCCAAGGACGTGATTGCGAAGCTCAATACCGAAGTGGCCAAGTGGCTCGCCACACCGGAGGCACGCGACAAGCTCGCGGCGCAGGGTGCCAATGCCGCCGGAACGTCGCCCGAGGATTTCGCGCGCCACATCGCCGCCGAAACCATCAAGTGGCAAAAGGTCGTCAAGGAGTCGGGCGCGAAGGTGGATTAGCGGACGATTGTCCGGTGTCTGACCCCAATCGATTTCGCAGGCGGGGCTCGTAGGCGAGGCTTCAGCCTCGCGATTCTCGGCCGACGATCGCGAGGCTGTCGCCAGGCTGTCGCGAGGCTGAAGCCTCGCCTACAGTTGCCACACCGTCCAGGCCAGCGTGGCCCAGCCGGCCAGCCACGCAACCCCG
>JBDTTY010000461.1:0-2569 GCA_040007975.1 Betaproteobacteria bacterium
GCCGGACCCCAGTAACAGCCGCGAAACCATCGGCACACTGATTGCCAAGCCCAGCGTACCGCCATCAGGCTTGCTGATGGCAATATATTGGGTGCCGACCGTGCCACCGCCACCAGGTATTTTGCTGATGACGACTTTGGTTCCCAAAATTTCGGCCAACGCACCTGCCGCCACCTGGGCGACCCTCTCCGCCGAACCACCCGTTGCGACAGGAAGCACAAATACAATTTGCGACGGTACATCCGCCTGAACCAGGGGTACAAATGGGAGGGCGCCAGCGCCGTGAAGCCATAGCCGGCGACGGAAGCAAAACGACGATTGCACGCGCGGAGCGGGCATGGGAGCGATCATCATGAAACGGATTTCGCAATGATAGCCCGAGCCGCATCTGCCATCCCGGAATTTACTCGTGCACAGACCCCGAGTCGCTGTGCAAAACGGTCAGTCCGATCCGCAGGCCGCCCTGCTGTTGCTCCCGCGCTCAGATTTGGATGCCACCGGATTGCCGCTGCGCCCAGCGTAACGCGCCTTGGCTGCGAGAAAGCGTCTGCCCATCGCCGTCAGCGCACTGTCGTCGAAATGTTGATCCAGCGCTTCGAATAATTCATGGTGCTCCGCCTCCACATGGCGCTCCAGGAGACCTAGTAATGCGCGCGCATGCGCACACCACTCGTCTGAACCAGTCTTGCGGCTTTTAGCAAGCCACTCAAGTGCGGTTTCCAGCGTCTGCTGTTCGGCCAACCGCACGCTGGCGATATCCCTCAGCGCATCGGCGCCACGCAATTGACGCAACGGTGCATAGACTTCGCGCTGCTCCGCTTCGATCAGCGTTTCCAGTGTCGGGCGCAACTGCCGCAGCAGCGCGCGACGCGCCTCGCCATCTTCGGCGTCGACCATGTCGCGCGCAACCTGCATGGCCTCTTCATGGTCCAGACGGAGCAATGTTCGAACGTCATCGACATTCATTGCCGGTGCCTGCAGCAACGATTTGATCTCATCATGCAAGGTCATGGCTTTATCCTGAAGTCGTCCAACACGAATCGGGCAACGTCGCGTTGCGCACCCGACTACTTATTTGGGCTTCGCCTGATCGGCTGCCTTTTCAACGGCACTACCGGTCGCCTTCACGTCTTTACCGGCGCCTTCGATCGTGTTGCAGCCGGCCACCATGAAAACTCCTGCTCCGAGCAACGCCAGCATCAATGCTTTCATCATGATTCCTTCGTGTAGTTGGGGTACCGCAATCATCGGGCACCATGACCATCCGAATGCACATCGCGTGCCTGAAGTTCATCTTGTACAATCAATGGCTTACAGTTCAAATTGCGACGATCGTTGCCGGTACTACAACGCCGTTGTGCCAAGTTGCACAATGTGTAGGACGAGGACCACATCGCGAAAGGGCTTTCACCCCGACGCACACCTGCGGTTTACGGGCTCAACAACTCGCGCACCGGCTGCATCGATTCGACGCGATCCGCAATGCTTTTCAGCACAGCCAGCAATGGCATGCCAAGCAGCAAGCCCCAACCGCCCCACAGCCAGCCGAAGAACAACACGCCAACAAACGTTGCCACCACGTTGATGCGGCAGGCCCGTCCCTGCAACCAGGTGGTAAACCCGACGCCGATTGCCGTCGCTATCCCGAGGACCAACGTCATGGCCTTCAACGCGGCAGATAAGCTGCCGGCATCGAGTAATGCAGCAGCGCCGACGGCGCACATCGCGATGATCGTTCCGGCGTACGGCACGATGTGCAGAAGGCCTACCACCATGCCCCACATGCCCGCATTGGAAACACCCAGCATCGCGAGCCCCGCCCATGTGCATAGCGCAATCAAGCCGTTGGATACCAACAGCGTGAGCATGTAGCTTTGGATCTGCGTGTCGATTTCATTCAGCACTTCGACGGTGATACGTCGACGCGCCAACGACGCCCCCGCGAGGCGCGCCACCTTCCGGCGAAAGGTATCTCCGGCAGCCAGCAGAAAAAAAGCAAGCAGGAAGGCCACCAGAATCTGGCTGACCACGACCATCGCGTTGGTCGACTGCGTTGCCAGAAAGTTGTTGATTTGTGACGCGGTGCCGGTCGGGTTGGGGGCGCTCACGCGCGTGTCCGGTTTGCCCGACGCCGCCAATGCCGCACGATCAAGCTCCTCGGCCGCGGCCTTGACGCGGGTAATCTTGCTATCAGAGTCGCGTGCGGACTCTTCTGCAATGAGTCGAAGCTTGCGCGCCGCGCCCGGCAACTCGGCAATGATGGCATTGAACTCTCCGCGCAGACCCCACGCGGCGGCTGACAATAACGAAAACAGCAACACGATGACGAGGCCGGCGCCGGCAAAACGCGGAACATGCAGGCGTTCTGCGGCCGACATCAACGGTCGCAGCGTGTAGGAAAGCAGAATACCCACCACGACCGGCACCAGGAAGGGCTCTGCCACGCGGGCCGCGGCGATCGCAGTCACGACGGCGATCACAATGATCGCGATGTCGACCGTCGAATGTTTGCCCGGCGTAGCCGCCGGCAATGGCGGTTCGGCTGGCTTGACTACCGCAACTTTGTCAC
>JBDTTY010000462.1:0-2565 GCA_040007975.1 Betaproteobacteria bacterium
AGGCCACCGCAAGTGACGACTGCGGTCGCCTGCTCGACGAGGCCATCGAGCTGCGCCTGGTGGCCGATCGGCCGCTCGGCATCTTTCTTTCGGGCGGCATCGATTCGGGCGCGATCGCATGCCGCCTGGCGGCGACGGGGCACGCCGGGCTCACGTCGTTCTCGGCAGCCTTTCCGGGATCATCATTTGACGAAAGTGCCGAGGCGCGTGCGACCGCCCAAGCGCTGGGACTCGCCAACGAAACGATCAACGTGCCCACCACGATCGGCGACGACTTTGCGCGCATCGTTGCCGCGCTCGACGAGCCCTTTGCCGATCCATCGTCCTTCCCCACGTGGTACCTCGCGCGCAGCACGGTAAAGCACGTCAAGGTCGTGCTGGGCGGTGATGGCGGCGATGAACTCTTCGGGGGCTACAAGCGAATCGCCAAACATATGCGCAACGCTTGGCGCGGCAATTTCCGGTTGCCTCTACCCGTCCTGCCAACGGCAGGCGCAAAGGGCTGGCGGAAGATCGCGGGCGAGCTTTCGCTGTCGTGGGAAGACGCGTACGCACTGCGCTTCTCGGGGCTGACACCCAACCAGCGCCGGCTGCTGCAGCCGATGCTGCCCGTTGTCCCCGCGCACTACTGGCGCACGCCCGAACTCGTTGCAACCACGCGCGAGGATCGGCTGCTGCGCTGGGACTTCGCCAACTATCTACCCGAATATGTGCTGCGCAAAGCAGATCTGATGACCATGGCGCATGGATTGGAATTGCGCGCGCCGTTGCTCGATCATCATTTTGTCGAGGCCATTCTGGCGCTGCCGTCCACGCAGCGTTTCACCACGCCGCCCAAACGCTATCTCGTGGCGTTGGCACCAGCACTCGAACGGCTGGGCGCGTTTGCGCGCAAGAAGCGTGGCTTCAATCCACCGCTCAATGGGTGGCTGGATGGTGATCTTGCGCCGCGATTGCCGACGCTTGCCACATCGCTCGAGCGTTTGACCGCCGGTCAGATCGCCGCCTCGGGTACCGCTGCCATCCTGGCGCAATTCCGTCGCTCGCCAGGCTTGGCGGAACAGGTACTGTCGCTCGTGATACTCGAGGAGAGTTTGCGTCAGCTGGCCGCCGAGGCTGCTGTTGGCGGATAGCCGCGGGCCGATGCGTGTCGCGAGCGTGGTGCTCGCATTGGCGCGCTGGGGATTGGTTCGTCGCAAACCGGCGAACGTGCGCCGGATTCTGGTGCTGCATCATCTGTTGCTCGGCGATACGCTGATGCTGACGGCACTGCTTGCCAAGTTGCGAACGGTGTATCCGGTGGCCGACATCGTGATGACGTTGTCTCGAGCCTATGCATCGCTGTACGCATCGACGCCGTTCGGGGTCGAGGTCGCCGTGCTTGATCCGCGCGATTTTTCGACCTTTCGATCCTTGCTGCGGTTGCCGCGCTTCGACCTGGTGATTCTCCCTGCGGACAATCGGTGGTCCTGGCTCGCCCGCGCCATCGGTGCACGATGGATTGTCGGACTGGCCGGCGACCGTCCCGTCCACAAGAACTGGCCGGTCGACGAATTGATACCGTATTCGGCGGCACCCACGGCGTTTTGCGAAACCGCTGCTGCACTGGTCGACGGCCCGCAGCCGGCACCCTATCGCGTGGCCGAATGGCCGGCGCCGCCGGTCGTCACGGTCCCCGAATTCGGAAACAATGTCGCCCTGTTGCACGTCGGCGCGAGTTCGGTGCTCAAGCGCTGGCCACCCGAGCGATGGCGCGCATTGGCAGAGTGGCTGGAGACGCGGGGCATGCGTGTCGTGTGGAGTGCCGGCCCCGGTGAAAGTGCCATTGTCGACGCGATCGATGCGGGGTCGTCGCGCGCCAAAATTCTGGGCACGCTGTCACTGGACGCGCTGTGGCACGTGCTGTGCCGCTCGCGCCTGCTCGTGTGTCCTGATACCGGCATCGCGCATCTCGGCCGTCTCGTCGGTGTGCCGACGGTCACGCTGTTCGGACCCGGGTCGGCACTGATCTGCGGTCCCGGCGCATTTTTCACCGACATGCCGGGGCGCGCGGTTACGGTCGATCCATTTCCATGTCGCGACCAGACGATCCAATTTTTTCGCGAAGTCCCGTGGGCGCGACGTTGCGAGCGCCTGTACGGCACTTCTCCCGGACAATGCCCGCGTGCGAAATGCATGGAAGCCATCGATCTCGAAGCGGTGCGTACCGCCATCGAGAGCCTGCGTGTACTCCCGTAGGCGAGACTTCAGCCTCGAGGGACATGCCGCGAGACCGAAATCTCGCCTAACGTGTCTTGCAAATTATCGCCGCCGGTACAACTCAGGATTGAGTGTTGGATCGTTGTACATCTTGAACTGCCGATAGACGCGCCAGAACGCACGTCCGTCGCTGGCGTGCATCAACAACGTATCGAGGCAACGACCGAGATCTTCACGCTGCAATTGCAAACGTTCGAGCTTGGCAGCGCATGCCGCCCGATGTTCGGCGGTGGCATCAACACGTTGCGCTTCGATGCCCATGTGGAAAATCTTGAGTGCGAGTATCGACAGTCGATCGATCATCGC
>JBDTTY010000463.1:0-2557 GCA_040007975.1 Betaproteobacteria bacterium
ATGCCCGGCATCGACGGGCTGCAATTGTTCGATGCGATCAATCGACAGCATGCGGGCCTGCCCGTGCTGATTCTCACCGCGCATGGCACGATTCCCGACGCCGTGGCCGCCACGCAGCGCGGCGTTTTCGGTTTTTTGACCAAACCATTCGACAGCCAGGATTTGCTGCAAAAGGTGGCCTCGGCACTGAAGCTTTCCGGGCACGATGCCGGACGCGGTGAATCCGGCATCGGTGAGTGGCGCGAAGGCATCATCACGCGCAGCCCGGTGATGGAAGACCTGTTGCGACAGGCCAAAATGGTGGCTGATTCGGACGCCAGCGTCCTGATCTACGGCGAATCGGGCACGGGCAAGGAATTGCTGGCCCGCGCGATTCATCGGGCCAGCCCGCGTCGCGACCGCCCGTTTGTGGCGGTCAATTGCGGCGCAATACCGGGCGATCTCCTGGAGTCTGAGTTATTCGGCCACGCGCGCGGCGCATTCACCGGTGCGGTACAGGCGCACAAGGGGCTGTTCCAGGCGGCAGATGGCGGCACATTGCTGCTCGACGAAATCGGCGACATGCCGCTGCAGTTGCAGGTCAAACTGTTACGCGTGTTGCAAGAAGGTGAGGTGCGCCCCGTCGGTTCAACCCAGTCGATTCCTGTCGATGTGCGCGTGATTTCGGCCACGCATCGGGACCTCGATGCGCACAGGGCGTCCGGGCAGTTCCGCGAAGATCTCTATTACCGTCTCAATGTCGTGTCGCTGCGACTGCCGCCGCTGGCCGAGCGCCGCGAGGACATCCCGGTGCTGGCCGGGCATTTTCTGCGCGGATTGGCGGAGCGCTATCGCAAGGCGCCGCCCAGTCTGGCACCGGACGCGATGGCGTTACTGGTTGCGGCGCCGTGGCCCGGCAACGTCCGCCAGCTGCTCAATCTGCTCGAACAGGCGTTGGCGTTGACCACCACGACGGTGATTCCGGCAACGCTGGTACAAAGCGCGCTGAAGGAAGATGCGGCAGCGCTGGTGCCGTTCGAGGAGGCACGCAAGTCCTTCGAGCGGGATTATCTGGTACGCCTGCTGAAGATCACCGGCGGCAATGTGACGCAGGCGGCCCAGCTCGCCAAGCGCAACCGCACCGAGTTTTACAAATTGCTGCAACGGCACAGCCTCGAGCCGGCAATGTTCAAGGAAGCCAAGACCTGACGCTACCGCGGTCAGTTGTAAAAACTGGCTGTCGTGCGCCGACGACAATAAATAGTGCCTGCATTCATGCAGTTAATGCTGTTGTCATTCTGGACGTCGGCAAACCGCGACAAGAACCGCTGACATTGCTGCGTCGTCGTGGTTGTCGCGCTGGTCGCACCCATGATCAATTCGCCTATGACGCAGCGCAAACGGCACGGTCCGATGTCATCGTCGTCATCGTTGTGGCATGTGCTTTGCTTAGGGAATGGCAGGCAGTTGTGCCGGTATCCCCAAGGAAGGTCATGGACATGTTCGCACCCGAATTCTCCCAATTCTGGCTCGCTGGAAATGCGGGGCGTCCTGCGGAGTCCTCGGCGCCAAACCGCGAGGACGACGCCACTGCGCAGCAGGTGGCGATGCAGGAGCTGGTTGAACGGGTCAACGCCGCACGTTCAGTCGTCTGATCGAATTTCAAGCGCCCCCGGACGGCGTTCGTCCGGCCCCTCTGGAGCGGGTCAAGCCTCCAGCCGATCCCCCTTGCCCGCTACGATCCTCCCGGCGGGCATTTTTTTGTCTATGAGTGCGGGACCGATCGTCGCGGAAATTGTGCCGTGAAAACAACGATAGGCGAGGCTTATAGCCTCGCGGAAACAATTGGAGTCTGACCCTAATTGTTTTACACGGCGACCTGGGCCTTCAATGCCGGGTGGTATGCGTAGTCGGCGATCTCGATGTCGTCGAACGTATAGTCAAAAAGTGTCGGTGGCCGGCGTTTCAACACCAAGTGCGGTAATGGATACGGGGCGCGTGCAAGTTGCGTGTCGACCTGCTCGAGATGATTCAGGTACAGATGGCAGTCGCCGCCGACCCAGATGAAGTCGCCCGCGGCGAGGTCGCACTGCTGTGCCACCATGTGCGTTAGTAACGCATAGGATGCAATGTTGAAGGGCACACCCAAAAAAATGTCGGCGCTGCGCTGGTACAACTGGCACGACAGTCGGCCAGCGGCGACATAGAACTGGAAGAACGCGTGGCACGGCGGCAATTTCATCTGCGGAATCGCGCCCACGTTCCAGGCGGACACGATCAGGCGCCGCGAATCCGGATTGCGCTTGATCTCCGCCACCACGGCGGCGAGCTGGTCGACGCTGCCGCCGTCCGGGGAGGGCCATGAGCGCCACTGCGCGCCGTATATCGGGCCCAAGTCACCGTTGGCGTCCGCCCATTCGTCCCAGATGCGCACGCCGTTGGCCTTCAGGTAGGCGATGTTGGTGTCACCCTGCAGAAACCACAGCAATTCGTGCACGATCGATTTCGTATGCACGCGCTTGGTGGTGAGCAGCGGAAAGCCTTGCGCCAGATCGAAACGCATCTGATAGCCGAACAC
>JBDTTY010000464.1:0-2556 GCA_040007975.1 Betaproteobacteria bacterium
GAGTATTCGGACGGTTTGTAGAGCACCGTGTTGCCGGCCAGCAGCGCCGGCACGAACACATTGCCGCCGACGAAATACGGGTAGTTCCACGCTGACACATTGGCGATGACGCCCAACGGCTCGTGGGCGATACGTTCCTCGAGCTTGCCTGCCGCATCGGCGAACACTTTCTTGTCGCGCAGCGTCGACGACGTTGCGGCCAGGAAGAAGTCGATGCGACTCACCAACCCATTCACTTCGTTGCGCGCCTGGCGAATCGGCTTGCCGACCTCCTGCGTCAACGTGCGTGCCAGTTCCTCGATCCGCGCCACGAGCATGGCGCGAAACTTGGTCATGATGGCAAGTCGATAGCGCATGGACCGCCGCGCCCAAGCCGGCTGTGCCGCGCGAGCCCGCTTGTACTTGGCCGCGACGGCTTTCGCGTTGTCGGCGGTGAGGTCGGCCAATTCGGCGCCGGTGGCAGGATTGAAAATCTTCATTGCGGCAAAAATCCTAAAGTGCGTAGGCGGCAGATTTGTGGCGTGCCGCAGTGGCCAGAAAGTCGTCCAGCAATGGCGTGTCGTTGATGAACGTCGATTCGAACTCGGGATGGAACTCCGGATGCCATTGCACGCCGACGACGTAGGACGCACCGGTACCGCGAATGGCCTCAACCATGCGATCCGGTTCGGACCATGCTTCGACCACCAGATCGCGTCCGAGATCCTTCACGCCTTGATGATGGACGGAATTGGTCTTGACCAGCGTTTGGCCCGGATACAGCGCCGCCAGTCCGGAGCCCGCAACGATCGACGTCGCGTGACAGTTGGCGTCGTATATCGATTGCATCCGATGGCGCAGAGAGCCCGGGCGCATGGTCGGGATATCCTGAAATAGCGTACCGCCGTGTGCCACATTGATCAGCTGCGCGCCGCGGCAAAGCCCCAACACCGGCTTGCCGGTGGCGACGAAGGCGCGATAAAGCGCGATTTCGTAG
Organism: Betaproteobacteria bacterium; assembly: GCA_040007975.1. Lineage (GTDB taxonomy): Bacteria > Pseudomonadota > Gammaproteobacteria > Burkholderiales > Casimicrobiaceae > VBCG01. The sequence goes on from JBDTTY010000464.1 coordinate 977, forward strand.
TCGTCCCGCACGTGGTCCCCGTTCCACGCCGGCTTCAACGCAACTTCGCCGTACGTGGCTGGGCAGATGTCCGACCCGCCCATCAGCACCAATGCATCAAGTTCATTCGCGTAATCGACCGCAGACACGCGACTGGTTGAGCGCCGGGTGCTGCCGTCAGGCGAAGGCACCATCAGCGCCAGGACTTCGCGCTGCATCAGCCAGTGCGCGACATTTTGCTCGATGTACTGCAACGTCATGCCCTGAAAAATCGCCCGCGGTTCGGTGCTGTGAAAAAAACTTGCCGATACGCCGATCTTCAGCATTGCAATCCCGCCCGCGCTACAGCGCCGTGGCGAATAGTTTCTCGAAGTCCGCCGTCGAACACTTGCGCGGGTTGGTCTGGTGGCAGATGTCGGCCACGGCAATTTCCACCAGGCGCGCAATGTCCGACCTTTGCGGGACGCGCGGCGCGCAATAGTCCGAGAGTTTCGCCGGGATACCCAGCGTAACCTTGAGCGCGGTGAGCCACGCGATGAAAGCGCGGGCACGAGCCTCGGGCGTGCCAGTGTCGCCGCCTGGCGCGCGCGCCACGTGTGCCAGCTCCGCCATTTTCTCGGTCGCGGCCGACAGGTTGAATGCCATCACATGGTCGATCATGATGGCATTGGCCAGCCCGTGATGCATGTCCGTCACCGTCGACAATGCGTGTGCGCACGAATGCACGGCGCCCAGGTCTTTCTGAAACGCAATGGCGCCCATCAGCGAACTCATCATCATGTCCGAGCGGGCCTCGAGATCATGGCCATTGGCAACCGCGCGGGGCAGCGCGCGCGCCGCGATTCGCACCCCTTCCAGAGCGATGCCGTCGCACAGTGGATGATAGGCAGGCGACAGGTACGATTCGATGTTGTGCGTCAGCGCATCCATGCCGGTGGCGGCCGTGATCATCGAGGGAAGATCAAGCGTCAATTCGGGATCGGCAAACACGGCTTTGGCGAGCAACAGCGGCGAAAATATAATCTTCTTGATGTGCGTTTGATCGTCGGAAATGACCGACGACCGACCCACTTCGGAACCTGTGCCTGCCGTGGTGGGCAATGCGACAAACCACGGCAGCGGCTGATCCATGCTGCGCACCTGCGGATGGTCCCACGCGTATTCCAGAATGTCGCCAGGATGGGTGGCCATCAATGCGACTGCCTTGGCGACATCGAGTGCGGCACCACCACCGAGACCAATCACGGCGTCAGCACGATGAGCACGATACGCGTCGGCACCGAGCATCACCTGAGAGCGGACCGGATTGCCGGAAATATCCGAGAAGACGCCGACATCGAGGCCTTTCAACTCCGCCAAAAAGTCCTGCAACAACGGCAAGCCCGCGATGCCGCGATCGGTGACCAGAAGTGGACGCTTCACATCCTGGGCGAGCAGATGGGCGGCCACCAGTTTGCGCGCGCCGGCGCCAAAATGAATGGTGGTGGGAAAACTGAAACGTTCGGTCATGGCAACAATGCTCAGATGATTTCGAAATAGCGCTGGCGTTCCCAGTCGGTGACGGCGTCGAGCCACTGGCGCCATTCCCATTCGCGGGTGGC
>JBDTTY010000465.1:0-2544 GCA_040007975.1 Betaproteobacteria bacterium
CGCGGCTGCTGCACGATTTTGCGCGCAGCGGTTTCGTCAACATCGTCGGCGGCTGTTGCGGCACCACGCCCGAGCATATCCACGCGATCGCGCAGGCGGTGCGCACGCTGCCACCGCGCATGCTGCCGCACGAGGAGATTGCGGAAGCCGCAGCATGACGTTGCCGGAGGGTTCGGGCGTCATGCGCCTCGCGGGACTCGAGCCGCTCGCCATCGGCGACGACTCGCTGTTTGTCAACGTCGGCGAGCGCACCAACGTCACCGGCTCCAAGGCGTTTGCGCGGCTGATTCTGGCCGATGACTACGCCGGGGCGGTCGAAGTGGCGCGGCAGCAGGTCACCAGTGGTGCGCAGATCATCGACGTCAACATGGACGAGGCGATGCTCGACTCCAAGGCAGCGATGGTGCGTTTCCTCAATCTGATCGCCACCGAACCCGATATCGCGCGCGTTCCCCTGATGATTGATTCCTCCAAATGGGAGGTGATCGAAGCTGGCTTGAAATGCGTGCAGGGCAAGCCGATCGTCAATTCAATCTCGATGAAGGAAGGCGAGGCGGCGTTCATCGAACAGGCGAAACGCGTGCGTCGCTACGGTGCCGCCGTGGTCGTGATGGCTTTCGACGAAAAAGGTCAGGCCGATACCTTCGAGCGCAAGACGTCGATCTGCCGTCGCAGCTACGACCTGCTGGTGGATCAGGTGGGATTCCCGCCCGAGGACATCGTGTTCGATCCCAACGTGTTTGCGATTGCGACCGGCATTGATGAGCACAACAATTACGCGGTGGACTTCATCGAGGCCACGCGCTGGATCCGGCAGCATCTGCCGCACGCCAAGGTTTCCGGCGGCATTTCCAATGTGAGCTTTTCGTTCCGCGGCAACGAACCGGTGCGCGAGGCGATCCACACGGTATTTTTGTACCATGCGATACGCGCGGGATTGACGATGGGCATCGTCAACGCCGGGCAGTTGGGCGTATACGATGCGATCGAACCCGAGTTGCGCGAGCGCGTCGAGGACGTCGTGCTCAATCGCCGCCCGGACGCCACCGAACGTCTGGTCACCTTCGCCGAAACCGTGAAATCGCAGGGCAAGGTCAGCACGGAAGACCTGACCTGGCGCGAAGGCGATGTGGAGGCGCGGTTGTCGCACGCACTGGTCAAGGGCATCACGGCGTTCATCATCGAAGACACGGAGGAGGCGAGGCAGAAATATGCACGGCCCATCCAGGTGATCGAAGGTCCGCTGATGGCGGGCATGAACGTGGTGGGCGATCTCTTCGGTGCCGGCAAGATGTTTCTGCCGCAGGTGGTGAAGTCCGCCCGCGTGATGAAACAGGCCGTGGGCCATCTGGTGCCGTTCATCGAGGAAGAAAAGCGATTGTCGGGCGTTGCCGGCAAGCCCAAGGGCACGATCGTGATGGCCACGGTGAAAGGCGACGTCCACGACATCGGTAAAAACATTGTCGGCGTCGTGCTCCAGTGCAACAATTTTGACGTGATCGATCTTGGCGTGATGGTACCGGCCAAGAAGATCCTTGAAACAGCGATGGAGCGCAATGCGGACATCATCGGCCTGTCGGGCCTGATCACGCCATCGCTTGAAGAAATGGCGCATGTTGCGCACGAGATGCAACGGCTCGAGATGCGCCAGCCGCTGCTGATCGGAGGCGCCACCACGTCGCGTGTGCACACTGCCGTGAAGGTCGCGCCACACTATGGCGGCGTGACGGTCTACGTGCCCGATGCATCACGCGCGGTGGGAGTGGCCAGCAATCTGCTGTCGGATGAATTAAAAGACGCCTACGTGGCGGAAGTGGCATCGGATTACGAAAAGATTCGCGTGCAGCATGCGAGCAAGAAGGGGCCAAAATTGGTCTCGTTGGCGGCGGCGCGGGCCAACGCGAGTGCCAGTGATTGGGCCCGCGCGAAACCGCCGGTGCCGCTGGCACTGGGGCGGCGGGAATTTCGCAATGTCGACCTGGGGCAACTCGCGGCGTTCATCGATTGGGGCCCGTTTTTTCAGGCATGGGAATTATCGGGTCCGTATCCCGCAATTCTTGACGATGCAATTGTCGGCGAGGCGGCGCGCAGCGTCCTTGCCGAAGGCCAGGCGATGTTGAAGCGCATCATCGACGGACGTTGGCTCACGGCCAATGGCGTGCTTACATTGAACCCGGCGCAAGCGATCGGCGACGACATCGTGCTGTACGAGGACGAGGCGCGAACGCGCCCGGCGTTGGTGTGGCCCAACCTGCGGCAGCAAAACGAGAAGCCTTCCGGCAATCCCAATTTTTGCCTGTCGGATTTTGTCGCTCCGGCAGGCACGGGCGCGGCCGATTACGCGGGGGCGTTTGCGGTCACATCGGGCATCGGCATCGAAAAAAAGCTCGCCGAATTCGAAGCGGCCAAGGACGATTACAGCGCCATCATGCTGAAGGCGCTGGCGGATCGTCTGGCAGAAGCTTTTGCCGAGTGGCTGCATCGCAAGGTGCGGCGTGAACTCTGGGGCTACGAAGGCAACGACGGTGTGGATGCCTTTGATGT
>JBDTTY010000466.1:0-2542 GCA_040007975.1 Betaproteobacteria bacterium
GGCACGTAGCGGGTGAGCGCGCAACACCTCCGTAGCCAGATAGTCGAGCAGAAATGTCAGTGCGCTTTCGTGGCCCAGCGCGTGCGCCCACGTCTTCTTCTCCAGCTCTGCACCCGCCGCCGATTTCGCTTCGAAGCGCGACACGGTGGTCAACCCATCGAGCTGGCCACGCTGCACCAGTTGCGGACCGGCGCGACCCTGCGTGAATAGCGAATACTTGAGGCTCGACGAGCCGGCATTAAGGACTAGCGTAGCATCGGCCATGCGCGTCGTACTGTCAGCCGCTCGATGCGCGCCGCGCGCGCAGATCATGCACCAGCAGTTTCATCACCGCCGCGGATGCGAGCCTTACGCGCACGCTGTCGGAGCGTGACGTCAGCACAATCGGAACGCGCGCACCCAGCACGATGCCCGCGCCTTCGGCGCCGGCAAGGTACGTCAGCTGCTTGGCAATCATGTTGCCGGCTTCGATGTCGGGCATCAGCAGAATATCGGCCTGCCCGGCCACCGGTGAGTCGATGCCTTTGGCGCGCGCGGATGTCGGCGACACCGCGTTGTCGAAGGCCAACGGACCATCCAGCACGCCGCCGGTGAGTTGCCCGCGATCGGCCATCTTGCACAACGCCGCAGCATCCAGCGTCGACGGCATTTTCGAATTGATCGTCTCGACGGCAGCAAGAATCGCGACCTTGGGATTCTCCACACCAAGCACCTTGGCCAAGGCTATGGCATTGCGGCAGATGTCGGCTTTCGCGTCGAGATCGGGGGTGATGTTGATCGCCGCATCGGTGATCAACAGCAGGCGCGGGTACGCGGGCACGTCCATGACAAACACGTGGCTCACGCGACGATCGGTGCGCAGCCCGATCGCGCCATCCACGACGGCGGCCATCAACTCGTCGGTGTGCAGGCTGCCCTTCATCAACGCCTCGACCTCACCGGCACGCGCCATCGCTACCGCCTGCTGCGCGGCGCCGTGGCTGTGGGGCGCGTCGACGATGCGGTAGGGTGCGAGGTCGACGTCAGCTGCGAGGGCGGCCGTACGAATCTTGGCCACCGGCCCCACCAGAATCGGCACGATCAAATGGCGTTGCGCCGCTTCGATCGCGCCCAGCAATGAATCACGATCACCGGGACATACCACCGCACACAACACGGGCTCCAATGGTTCGCAGCGGGCAAAGATGCGTGCCAAGCCATCGCTATGCCGCAGCAGGATGTTTGGCGTGGCGAAGGCGTCGTATTCGATGCGTGCGGTGGGTGCCAATACCGTTGCCGTGCCCTGCACCAGCGTTTCCCCGCGCTGATTGCGGCACAGGCAGTCAAAATCGATGCTGCACCCGTCGGCCAGCTTGGCGCGCGCGCGTACTTCTACGGAAATTACGTCACCCGCATAGACCCGCCCGGTGTAATGCATTTGCGTTGCTGTGATCGCGCTGCCCGGTCCGGGCAATCGCCGATTGAGCAGTCCGGATACCAACGCGACCGCGGCAGCCCCAGGCGCGGAAGCGTCGCGACCCGGCGCCTGCTGTCGCAGGTGTGACGATTCGACGGCGCCCGCCACCAGCGACAGCGCTTCGACATCCGCCGCGGTGATCGTGTGGCTCAACCGCTCGCTGGTGCCAACGTCGATCTCCGACCAGATGCGATTGGTATAGTTGCTCATGCGAATCCGCTGTTCCCCGAGCGGCCGATCATACGCTCGACTACGCGCGGCTTCAGCCTTGTGATTCTCGCGCGAGGCTGAAGCCTCGCCTACCCGCAGTATGCAATAACTGCCCCGAAGCAAGGGCGGTGCGCCGCACGGCATTTCGTTGGAGCGGCTTTTGGGGTCGCGATCGAAATGTGCTGCGGCGCATCGCCCCCGCCCCACCGACAACGCTCCACCGACAATGCGACTGACCGACACCGCGCTCGTCCTCCACCAAAAACAGAGGGCAGCTCGCCGGCTGCCCTCTTGGCCCATCGCGCTAGTGGGCGCCTACGACCGATTCTTGAACTTGCGAATCGCTTCGATTTGCGCCATGGCGACCGCCAGTTCGGCTTGGGCTGTGGCCATGTTGGACGACGCATCCTTGTTGGCCATCGCGTCTTCGGCCTTCTTCTTGGCTTCCAGCGCCTTGACCTCATCGAGGTCATGCGCGCGGATTGCGGTGTCGGCGAGCACCGTTACCTTGTGCGGCTGCACCTCAAGAAAGCCACCCTGTACGAACACGAGCACTTCCTCTGCCACACCCGGCTGCTTGATGCGTACCGCACCCGGCTTGATCTGCGTGAAGAGCGGCGTGTGCCGCGGGTAGACGCCAAGTTCGCCATCGATGCCTGGCAGGATGACGAACTCCGCATCGCCGGAGTAAATCTGCTCTTCGGCGCTGACGACGTCGACGGTGATGGTGTGTGCCATGGCTTTGGGTCCCGCGTTCCTATTGCAGCGTCTTTGCTTTTTCGAACGCTTCCTCGATCGTTCCCACCATGTAAAACGCCTGCTCCGGCAGATGGTCGCACTCGCCGTTCACGATCATGTTGAAGCCCTTGATCGTGT
>JBDTTY010000467.1:0-2528 GCA_040007975.1 Betaproteobacteria bacterium
GCCGTGGACGGTCGGCGCATTTTTTCTGGTGATGCTGACCGGGCTCCTGATGTTTACCGCGCACGCGGAAGACTTTCTGACCAATCGCGTGTTCATCCTCAAGATGGGGCTGATCGGCACGGCGGGCGTCAACGCGGCGCTGCTGCACACGGGCGTGATGCGCACCGTGGCCGCGTGGGACGTCAATGTCGTACCGCCGGCGCGCGTGCGGATGGCGGCGCTGCTGTCGATCCTGCTCTGGACCTTCGTCATCGCATGCGGCCGGCTGCTGGCCTACACCTGATTCAACATTCGCAAGGACCTCGATCATGCCACTGCGTACAGGCGTTTCTCTGGACCAGATCAATCGTCGCGGCGATGGCCGCCTGCCCGGGTTGCTCGGCTATCGCGTCACGGCACTCAAGGAGGGCTTGTTGTCGGCCGAACTCGATATTCGCGCGGACCTGTTGGCGCCCAACGGTTTTCTGCACGCGGCTACGATCGTGGCACTGGCGGATACCGCGTGTGGTTATGGGTGCCTCGCGCATTTGCCCGAAGGTGCGGAGAATTTCACCACCGTGGAGCTCAAGGCCAACTTCTTCGGTACCGCGCGCGATGGGACGATCATGGCCGAGGCGCGTCCTGTACATCTCGGCAAAAGTACGCAGGTCTGGGACGCGGTCGTGAAGCGCCGCGTTGACGACAAGACGATTGCGTTGTTTCGCTGCACGCAGATGGTGTTGTGGCCGAAGAAGTAGTCGGCTCGCCGGCCCGCTAGGCCGATCGTCGTATCGCAGTCCTGCCAGCGCCGCCGCCACAATGGCGATTCGTCGGACGTGGCACTACCGCTGCGCGACGACGTTCGTGCGGAGGAGCAGCTGCGATGCCTGTGCCGCTAGTCGGGGTGCTGACTTCGTTTGCCGCTGGCGCGGTGCTGCTGCAAACGTGCGCGACGCTTCCTGCGTGGCCCGGCACCTCGCTGGCGGTCGCGCTGTTGGTCGCCGCAGGGTTCGCTCGCGCGCGCAAGGCGACGGCGCTTTCCCAAACGTGGCGATGGTTACCAGTCTGCCTGCTGGCCATGAGCGTCGGCTACTTCCATGCCGCATGGCGCGCCAACCTGCGCATGGCCGACGCGTTGCCCACCGCCTGGGAAGGTGTCGATATCCAATTGACGGGTGTCATCGACGATCTTCCGGCTGCGTCCGCCTACGGCGTCCGCTTCGCGTTGGCGGTGGAATCGGCAGCCACGCCCGGCGCCGTCGTCCCACGTCGATTGTCGCTGGCATGGAATGGTTCGTGGCCCGGTCGCGCGGTTAGTGACATGCCGATACCGGTGCCGGTGGTGCACGCCGGCGAGCGGTGGCAATTCACCGTTCGTCTCAAGCGCCCGCATGGCAACGTCAACCCGGGTGGCTTCGATCTCGAAGCATGGCTGTTGCAGCAAAACCTGCGTGCCACTGGAGCCGTTCGCGAGGCGCCATCCAATGGGCGCATCGATGCGTTTGCCGGGCGTTGGCGTGATCATTTGCAGCGCACCCGTGAACGCCTGCGCACCCGTATTCTCGACGCACTGCACGATGCGCCGTATGCCGGCATCGTGGTCGCGTTGGCCATTGGCGATCAACGCGCAATTTCCGAATCCCAGTGGACGGTGTTGAATCGCACCGGCATCGGGCACCTCGTCAGCATTTCCGGATTGCATGTCACCGTGTTCGCCAGTTTCGTGGGGGCGATGGTATTCATGCTGGCGCGACGCTGCGTGTGGCTCACGTCGCGGTGGCCCGCGCGCCGGCCCGCGGCGGTGGTGGGCCTGATCGCAGCCTCCGGGTATGTAGCACTTGCGGGCGCGGAGGTACCGGCATTGCGCACGCTCGCAATGCTGGCGGTCGCTGCCGGCGGTATTTTCAGCGGTCGCATGGGCAGTGCGGCAATCGTCTGGTTGTGGGCATTGGTGGCGGTATTGCTGTGGGATCCGTGGGCATCGCTCACACCCGGATTCTGGTTGTCCTTCGGTGCGGTAGGCATGTTGCTCTACGCCGCCGACGGCCGGCTTGCACGGGCCGTGCCGCCATCGCGCGCTGCACGATGGTGGGCCACGTTGCGCGAAGGTGCACACGCCCAATGGGTGGTCACGCTGGGACTCACGCCATTGACGTTGATGCTGTTTGCGCAAATGTCGCTGATTGCACCGGTAGCCAATGCGGTGGCCATTCCGGTGGTCACGATTGGCGTGGTGCCACTTGCGTTGCTAGGCATTTTTCTACCGATTGATTTACTGTTTGTCGGTGCGCATTCGGTACTTGCACTATTGATGCAATGGTTGGAGATGCTTGCACGGCTGCCCGATGCCGCGTGGCAACAGCACGCGCCTCCCTTGTGGTCAGTGCTCGCCGGACTGGTGGGTATTGCATTGCTGTTGGCGCCACGAGGCGTGCCCGGGCGTGCATGGGGCTGGGTGTGGCTTCTGCCATTGTTTCTGGCGCGTCCACCGTCACTGCCCGAAGGCGCGTTCAGGCTCACCGCACTGGACGTGGGGCAGGGACTTGCCG
>JBDTTY010000468.1:0-2508 GCA_040007975.1 Betaproteobacteria bacterium
CCCCAAGGTGCTCGCCCCCTGGGGGGAGGGGCGCGCAGCGCCCGTCGGGGGGGGCCTTACGACGCGGTCATCGTCGGCGGTGGACACAATGGGCTGACCTGTGCGGCCTACCTTGCTGCGGCAGGGCTGTCGACGTGCGTCGTCGAACGTCGCCCCATATTGGGTGGCGCCGCCGTCACCGAAGATTTTCACCCCGGCTTTCGTAATTCCACGGCGAGTTACACCGTCAGTCTGCTCGATCCGCAGGTCATCCGTGATCTTCGTCTTGCCGAACATGGATTGGTCGTGCGCGAACGGCCGCTGGCCAATTTTCTGCCATTGGCGGATGGGCAATTTCTGAAAGTCGGCGGCGGCCTCACCGCGACACAAGCCGAGATCGCGAAGTTTTCGCGGCGCGATGCCGACGCGTTGCCGGCGTATTACGCGATGCTTGATCGTGTGGCGGACGTGCTGCGCGCGATGCTTGGCGTCACGCCGCCCAACATTCGCGCCGGCGGCATTGCCGACGTTGCGGCAATGTTGGCGCTACTGCGCACGGCAAAACAGGTGCGCGCGCTGTCGCTGCCACAGCGCCGTGATCTGCTTGAGTTATTCACGAAGAGCGCGGGCGACGTGCTGGACCGATGGTTCGACAGCGCACCGATCAAGGCTGCCTTCGGCTTCGATGCGGTCGTGGGCAATTTCGCGAGCCCGTACACGCCGGGATCTGCGTACGTGTTGCTGCATCACGTCTTCGGCGAGGTCAATGGCAAGCCGGGGCAATGGGGTCATGCGGTGGGCGGCATGGGGGCGATCACCCAGGCGATGGCACGCGAATGCGAAGCGCGCGGTGTGATGTTGCGCACGTCGGCACCGGTGGGACGGGTGATTGTGAAGGCGGGCCGCGCGGCAGGTGTCGAACTGGTGGATGGCGAAGTGATCGAAGCCGCGCGCGTGATCGCCAACGTCAATCCCAAGCTGCTGTTCGAGCAACTCGTGGCCCCCGAGCATGTCGACGAAGATTTTCGCGCACGCATCGCCGCCTATCGCTGTGGTTCGGGTACGTTCCGAATGAATCTCGCGTTGTCGTCGCTGCCCGATTTCAGCGCTCTGCCCGGAAGCCACGTGCAACCGCATCACAGCAGCGGCATCATCATGGCGCCTTCGCTTGCGTACATGGAGCAGGCGTTTTTCGACGCCCGCACGCACGGCTGGTCCAAGGCGCCGATTGTCGAGATGCTGATCCCTTCCACCGTCGACGACTCGCTCGCCCCGGTCGGCATGCATGTGGCCAGCCTCTTCTGCCAGCACACCAACCCCGACCTTGGCAGCGTGCAGCCGGGTCGCACGTGGGACGATGCGCGTGAGGACGTGGCGGACCTGATGGTCGCTACCGTTGACCGCTTCGCGCCGGGATTTGCGCGCAGCGTACTCGGCCGGCGCATTCTGTCCCCGCTTGATCTCGAACGCGAATTTGGATTGATCGGCGGAGACATTTTTCATGGTGCGTTGTCACTGGATCAATTGTTTTCGGCGCGACCCGTGCTGGGGAACGCGCAATATCGGATGCCGGTGCGCGGACTGTATCTGTGCGGCGCTGGCGCCCATCCCGGCGGCGGCGTCACGGGCATTCCCGGGCGCAATGCGGCGCGCGAAATCGTCAAAGATGCGAAGCGCCGCCCATAGGATGAAGGCCACCCGCCGCGCGTTGCCCGCTGTCCTCGAGACGGGACGTTCCTGCCTTCGCGCGGCCGTGCGGCACTGACGACATGGATGACTCCCGCAATCTCGCGTTTTTGCTCCAGCGCACGGCACGCAACTGGCCGCGCCTGCCAGCGGTTGCGTTGGGTGATGTCGTGCTGCATGACTACGCCGCACTTGCGCGACGTGCGTCAGGCCTCGGCGCTGCAATGCGCGATGCGGGAATTCTGCCGGGTGAACGGGTGGCAATTGTGGCCCGCAACGTTCCGGCCACGATCGAGACGTTGTTCGCCTGCTGGTGGGTCGGGCTCACTGCAGTGCCGGTGAATGCGAAATTGCACCCGCTGGAACTTTCGTTCGTATTGGCCAACAGTGGCGCGCGCTGGGTCTTTGTAGACGAGGCCTGGGCGCGGGTACTTGCGGAAAATACGCACGAGGCCCCTGCGCTGGAACGCGTGCAGCTACTGGGGGATGCGGCCTACGAGCAATTGGTGGCACATCGCGCGATCGCCCAACCGGATGCAGTGGCCCCCTCCGATCCAGCCTGGCTGTTCTACACGAGCGGCACCACCGGGCGGCCCAAGGGGGTGGTGATTTCACATTCGAATCTACATGCGATGTCGCAGTGTTTTGTGTCCGACGTCGAGGCCATTGCCCCAGGGGACGCCATTCTGCATCCGGCACCGCTGTCGCACGGCTCGGGTCTCTACGTCATTCCGCACGTCGCGCGCGGCGCCGTCAACGTCGTGCCGGCGTCGGGCGGCTTCGATCCGGCCGAAATCGTCACGTTGCTCGAGCGCTGGGACCATGCGTTGTTCTTTGCCGCAC
>JBDTTY010000469.1:0-2505 GCA_040007975.1 Betaproteobacteria bacterium
GCCCGATTGGCTGACGGCCCTGACCACGCGCTTTTGAGGTGGCGCGGATGGTCACCATGGGCCACGCGAATTGGATGCTGCCGTCTCGATCAGTTCGGCCCTTGTGACGATACGGGAGGCCGGCCCTGCGGCCTGTCGCCGGAGGGCGGTCGTCCATCTCCCGGATTGCCAACCGACGGTGGTCGACCTCCACCCGGATTGCCACCCGACGCCGGTCGACCTCCGCCCGGATTGCCACTCGACGGTGGTCGACCCCCACCAGGCGGATTGCTGCCGGGTGGACGGGCGCCTTGGGGCGGCCACGCATTGGGCGGACGCGGCTGCGAGATCGGTGGCCGCGACGGCGGCGGACGCCATGACGGCGGCGGTCCCCACGACGGAGGCGACGGTCGATTGACCCACTGGTTGCGATTGTTCCACCACGGCCGATTGCGATAGTGTATGTCCCAATACGGTCCAACCGAAAACGCGATCAATGGCACCCCCAACCATCCGCCTGCATTGCCGACGATAATCGGCTGATTCTGGAACGACATCGTCAAGTATTGACCGAAGATCCAGCCGCGATTGAAGCCAACCGTTACGTCGCACCAGCTCCAACCGTTGATGCAGCCGATTACGTTGACCTGCGTTCCCGCAGGCAGCCACGCAACGAGCGGGAAACTGCGATCCGGTCCAGCGCGCATGTTGACGGTGCTGGTCGTGAACGCCAGTTGTGCCCACGCAGTGGCGGGCAGCAACAACGCGATGATCAACAACGAACGCCAAGGCAATCGCGTGTGACCGAAAGACAGCGTGGTGGTGGGCGTGGGTAAGTTTTGCATGGAGGGACTAGAACGGGAGCGGCAACGCCGCGGTTGACGCAGCAGCGATCGTCGGCAATTGAGGGCAGCGGCCGCAATCGCAAAACCGAAGCGTGGCAGGGCCATCGGAGCGAGTTTGCGCATACCATGGCTCACTATGAAGTATTCGACTACCGAGCCTTCGGCCATCGTGGCCCTTGATGATTTTGCTGATCGGATCATGCGTATCGATCAGGGTGCCGAACGCATCCTTGACGCAGTCGCACGAAGTCCGGATGACGCCAGTTTGCATCTGGCTGCGACGTTTTTCTGGCTGTTCGGGCAAACTCCCAAGGCACAGGACGAGGCGGATCGATATCTGGTCGACGTGCGCGCCGCCCAAGGCCGGCTGAATCCGCGTGAACGCGCATGGGCCAATGGACTCGACCTGTGGCACCGCAAGGCGTTCGATGCCGCAGCGTGCGTCTTCGAAGCAATCACCTCAACGTGGCCGGACGATTTGCTGGCATTGCGCGCCGCCGAATTTCTCTACTATGTGCTAGGCCAGCAATACTCGGGGCCACGATTCGCCGCACATACCGAGCGGCTTGCGCATCGCCATGCCGATCATCCCGACTTTCTCGCCATCCATGCCTTTGCCAACGAACTGTGTGGCCGCCCGTTTTTGGCGCGTGCACATGCGGAACGCGCAATCGCACTGCGTGCGATCAATCCCTGGGCGCAACACGCGCTGGCGCATGTAGTGCTGTGGGAAGGTAACGACGCTACCGCGTCGACCATGCTGGACGGCTGGTTGACGCAATGGCCACAGGTCGCGCGCACCGTGCATTGCCACAATGCGTGGCACGTGGCGCTGATGCATATGGATCGACTGGAAAGTGAGCGCGCATTTGCGGTCTACGACGAGCACGTCTGGGGCAAGACGCCCGACTATGTCGTCGAGCAGATCGATGCCATCGCGTTCCTTTGGCGTGCTGAAATGGCCGGGGTCGTCGTGGACGGCGCGCGGTGGAAGGCCATCGTTCCCCACATAATTCCATTGTGCATGACGCTTTTCATGCCGTTTACAACTGCGCACTATGCGTATGCTTTGGCGCGTGGCGGTGACGCGAAGTCGGTGCACGAGCTCTTGCGTGTCGCTCAGCGGCGAGCTTCCGATGGTGATCCGGAGGCACTGCGTGTCTGGCACCCGGTAGGGATGGGCATCGTGCGTGCGGCAGCCGCGTTGGGAGCCGGTGACGCTCGCCGCGCGGTGGCACACTTCGATTCTGCGATGCCTGACATGACACGCATCGGCGGCAGCGATGCGCAGGACGACTTGTTCCGGTTTGCGTATATTGACAGCCTGCGGCGAGCGGGGCGGCAAACGGACGCGACAGCCTTCCTTCGCGATCGACTGGCGCACAAGCAGGCGAGTCCGCTGGAGTTGCAACTGCTGGCGCAATTGCGGTAATGCGCGCTACGGTTTTGGCTTCGGCTTCGGCTTCGCCTTCGTTACCGCGGCTTTGACGGAGCGAAACGCAGGTCCCCATATCGGATGACCAGCTTCGGCCGGCGTCAGATCAAACGCGGGGTCGGCGGCAAAAGCCTTGCGGAATTCGTCCCGACATCCATTCGGGCGCTTCGAGACGCAATTGATGAACGCAAGATGCTTGTGTGCGGACGCCTTTTCGTCGGGTGTGGTCAATCCAAGGCGCAAGGC
>JBDTTY010000470.1:0-2504 GCA_040007975.1 Betaproteobacteria bacterium
GAGGAAGTGGTCGGCAACGAAACCCGCGTCAAGGTCGTCAAAAACAAGGTGGCGCCGCCGTTTCGCGAAGCGCTGTTCGACATCCTGTACGGCGAAGGCATTTCGCGTGAAGGTGAAATCGTCGAGCTTGGCGTTCTGCACAAGATCGTCGAAAAGTCCGGCGCGTGGTACGCCTACAACGGCGACAAGATCGGCCAGGGCAAAGACAACGCGCGCGAGTACCTGCGCGAACACCCGGAGTTGGCCAACGAAATCGAGGCCAAGATCCGTACGGCGGTCGACGTGCCCATGCCGGGCCGCATCAATCCTGCGCCGCCCGCGGACGAGTGATCGGATTCAGACGGGGGCGTGCGGCGACCGCAAGCGCCGGCAGCCCCCGTCGCCCCGAGGGGGCGGCGGCGCGTGGCGCCAATGCCCCGGCACCATCACCCAAAGCGGTGGCGGTGCGGTACCTCGCGCGGCGTGATTTCAGTCGGGCCGAGTTGGCGCAACGTCTTGCCCAGCGCGGCATCGAAGTCGAGGTCATCGAGCGCACGCTGGACGAACTGATGGCGTCGGGCTATTTGTCGGACGAGCGCTATGCGGCCGCCGTCGTCGCCCAACGCACGGGGCGGTACGGCAAGCGGGCCATTGCGTATGCGCTGAAAGAAAAGGGCATCGATGCCACCGCGGCCGAGGCGGCCATGGCACCGTTGGCGCTGGTCGACGAGTTCGATCATGCCCAAGCCCTGTGGCAGCAACGCTTTGGCAAGCCACCGGCCAGCGATCGCGACAAGGCGCGGCAGGTGCGATTTCTGCAGGCGCGCGGCTTTGGATTGTCGGTCGTGTTGCGCGTGTTGCGTGCCGCTGGCCAAAACGTCGACGACGAGACGTAAACTAGCGCCTATTTGCGCGGAGATCCCTATGCGTCGCCTTGCGTCATCCCTGCTGGTGCTTGTTGTCGCTGCGTGCGCGTTGTCTGCCGCACCCGTCCTGGCCCAAACGTGGCCCACCAAACCGATCAGATTGCTGATCCCGTTCACGCCGGGAGGATCACAGGACGTGATCGGTCGGCTGTTTGCGCAAAAAGTCGGCGCGGCACTGGGCCAGACCATCGTCGTCGACAACAAGCCGGGCGCGGGCGGACTGATCGCCACGCAGGAGGCAGCGCGTGCCGCACCCGACGGCTACACGATCTTCCTGTCCACCGGCGCGCAGATGGCGATCGAACCGGCGTTGAATTCCAAGGTGGGCTACGACGCGCTCAAGGATTTTGTGCAGGTGATCCATCTTGCCGACGCGCCGCTGGTGCTGCTCGCGACACCGGCGCTGCCCGCTGCCAATGTGCGTGAACTGATCGCGATGTCCAAGGCGAAGGGTGGCAGCATCAATACGGCGTCCACCGGCAATGGCACGTACACGCACCTGACACTCGAACTCTTCAAGGCAGCGTCGGGCGCCGATCTCACGCACGTTCCTTACAAGGGCGCCGCTCCCGCGTTCAACGACATGCTCGGCGGCCAGGTGCAGACGATGTTCACGACCACCGCATCGGCTCAACCGTTCACGTCCACCAATCGGCTGAAGGCGCTGGCAGTGACGTCGCCCAAGCGCTCGCCGATGATGCCCGATGTGCCCACGTTTGCAGAATCCGGAATCCCGGTCGATGTGGTGGTGTGGATCGGTATTTCGGCGCCCGCAGGCACGCCGGCCAATGTCGTCGAGCGACTCAACAATGAATTCAACCAAGCGTTGGCGGCACCCGACGTGAAAGCAAAGCTGGCGCAGCTAGGGGTTGATCCCGTGGGCGGCACCAGTGCTGCATTTACACAATTTGTGAAAAGCGATGCCGAACGTTGGGCCAAGATCATCAAGGCTGCCAACGTGAAGATCGAGTAGTGGTGGTTACGCGATGACGTCGACGGCGACACGGGTCGCCATCGTGGGGGCGGGTGCCATCGCCCGTGCATGTGCCGCATTGTTGGCGCGCGCCGGCCATGCGGTGGCGCTATGGTCCCCCTCGGGAACGGGCACGCGCGATTTGCAGGACGCACCAAAGGCGGCCGCTGCGTGGCCGACGGCGCGCGCGGCGATGCTTGCCTACGGCGGAGTGGTCGAAGGTACGGCTGTCGTGGCGGTTCTCGACCAAGTCGCGGACATTGCGAGTGCGGATGTCGTCATCGTGGCATTGCCCGCACCTGCGTATGCTTCGGTGCTGCCACGCATTGCACCGTACCTTCGATCCACGCAAATGGTGTTTGTGAGTGGCGCGTTGTCGCTGGCGCCGCTTTGGCTCGCGGAACTTGCGGCTGCCCAAGGTCAGCGACCCCTGATGTCCGCGTCTGGTACCACGGTGGCCACGGGCCGCACGCGCGACGGTGGTGTCGTCATCATGACGATTCGCACGCGCTTGGGTGTTGCCGCATTGCCGGTCTCGGCCACCGCGCAGGCGATCGCACGATTGAGCCTGTTGTTCGGTGATCGCTTCGACGCTGCTGCCAATGTGTTGGCCGTCACACTCACCA